>JAWOFB010000052.1:0-15164 GCA_046482445.1 Ectothiorhodospiraceae bacterium
CGGTGCGCGTAGTTGATCGGCGCCGGCATGAGCACGTCGGTCTCGTCGCAGGCGTACCCGAACATGATGCCCTGGTCACCGGCACCCTGGTCTTCCGGCAGCTTGCGCTCGACGCCCTGGTTGATGTCCATGGACTGCTTGCCCAGCGCGTTGATGAACGCGCAGGTCTCGGCATCGAAGCCCATGTCCGAGGACGTGTAGCCGATGCGCTGCGTGGTGGCGCGGGCGATGTCCTCGTAGGCGATATTGGCCGAGGTCTTGAGCTCGCCGGCGAGCATGATCATCCCGGTGGTGGTCAGCGTCTCGCAGGCCACCTTCGCCTTCGGATCCTGCTCCAGGATGGCATCCAGAATGGCGTCCGAGATCTGGTCCGCCATCTTGTCCGGATGACCGGCGGAGACGGACTCCGAAGTAAACATGTAAGACTTGCTCATTGGTACTCCTCTTTCCTCTGTCGGGATTCCGTGGAATCGCTGAAACGGGGAGCGCGCCGCCGCGCGGGCGGCGCGCCGGTTAGCGGCTTACACTTTCCGGAAACGGAAGATGCCCCAGGCCAGGTAGCCACTGTTGCCACCGTTGACCCAGTGCTGCAGGCCCTGCTTCATGCGGTCGATGTACTGCTGGGAGATCTTGCCGACCAGATCCGGCTCCCGCCGCTTGGTCTCCTCCAGCACGCGACCGTAGTGTCGCGGCAACTGGTGGTGATGCTCCTCGAAGTTGATCTCCTCCATGCCGTTTTCCTCGGCGACGCGGCGATAGAACGCCGGCGAACCCAGGGACGACAGGTGCAGGCGGTCCAGGATCGGCTGCAGGACGCCGTCGGGACAGTCATCCGCTTGCATGGGATCGGTGAAGATAAACACCCCGCCGGGCTTGAGGACCCGTGCGGCCTCCTGGATGGCCTTCTCGCGGTCGCCGCTGTGCAGGAACGAGTCCTGGGACCAGACCACGTCGAAGTGGTTGTCCGGGTAGGGCACTTCCTCAAAGCTGGCGTCGAGCACCTCGATCAGGTGATCCAGGCCCATGGCCTTGTTGATGTCCCGATCGCGCTCGTTCTCCACCTCGGAGAGGTTCAGCGCCACCACCGGGCAGCCGAAGGTCTGCGCCAGGTATCGCGGCGAGCCGCCGTAGCCGGCACCCAGGTCGAGCACCTTGTGCTCCGGTGTCAGCTCGCCGAGCAGGTCGGCCATGTGCGCAACCGTGCGGCGACTGGCGTCCGGGATCGGCTCCTCGTCGTCCTGGTACAGCCCCACGTGGATGTCCTCGCCGCCCCAGACGTTCTGGTAGAAGCGGTCGGCATCATCGCTGTTGTAGTACTCGCGCGCCGTGGCGACGGCGCCGGTATATTGGCCATCACTCATTCGTTGTCCTCCTTGTAGCTCTTCTCGGCGACATGAATGAAGAAGTCCGGTTCCGCGTCACGGAAGGTTTCCTTGAAGTCGCCGTAAGTCTCGACGTCCTGGAAGCCCACCTCGCGCATGAGCCGGCGCGAATAAGCCTTGCGCAGCGGGAACATGTTCAGGTGGTAGACGGCCTTGTCCGGGAACTCGTAGCGGAAGCGGGTCAGGCCCGGGTCCACGTACTCGGGGTACACGGAGATGTTGTCGCCGCAGTAGTAGTACGTGTGCTTGCTGGAGTATCCGTGATCCAGAATCGTGTCGTAGTTGCGCTGGTCCAGGATCAGGATGCCGTCGTGGTTGAGCGCGGAGTAAAACTCGGCAAGCGCCTTGCGGCGGTCATTCTCGTTGAACAGGTGCGTGAACGAGTTGCCGAGGCAGATGACGGCGTCGTAACGGCCGTGGATATCGCGGTTCAACCAGCGCCAGTCCGACTGGACCGTCCGCAGGATGTGGCCACGCTGCCGGCCATTCTCGAAGGCCTTGGCCATCATCTCCGCGCTGCCGTCGGCGCTGACGACTTCGAAGCCTGCTTCGACCAGGCGGACCGAGTGGAAGCCGGTGCCACAGGCCACGTCCAGGATCCGCTTGACGCCGCGCTCCTTGAGGGTCTGGATGAAGAAATCACCCTCGCTCTCGGCGCGACTGTCCCAGTCGATCAGCTCGTCCCACTTGTCAACAAAGCCCTCGTTGTACTCGTTCACATAGTGATCGGTGTCGCGGCACTGCTCCGGGCGTTCGCCGAACGCCTGATCTTGTGCTGTTGAAGACATAGTTTTACCTCCCACCGTCCAGTCGATGCGCAGCAGTCACCGGATGGCCCTCGCGGTGACCGGGCTTTACCCCGCTTCCGCACAAAGGTCACCGCGGCCCGACGCTGGTGCGCCGCGCTGCTGCACAATCAGGGGACAGACCGCACTGGTGCTGTGCTGTCTGCCGCTTCTCTGCGTGGCTCGTTCGAGTCCTCACGCAATTCGAAAACACTTGCTTTTTGGCTGCAGAGAGGGATGAGGAAACCTGGTGATGCAGGTCATCCAACTCCGCCAGCCTGAAGGAGACGCAACGCCTCTGCCTTGCCAGGGCGGTGCGTGGACTCGACGTCCGGGTCGTCTGAATTGTTTTTGACGAGCGCCTGAACGCCGCGAAGGGAACTTTCTTTCGTGCGACTCCTCGTACTGCTTTCCCCCCAACGTACCTTGTTCTGAGCAGATTTCAACCTTCTACCCCCTTGCGTTCACAGTCAGCGGCGGTCCGGCGCCCGGTCATGGCCCATCATGGCGGGGTTTGAGCGGTTTCGACCGTGCCCAACAAGCGCGCGCCCGGATTGGTCGCCGGGCCACGACCCGCGCCCGGCTGACCATGGGGCTTGGTCAGGTTTCCGGTGGCCGGAGACGTTTCTGCTGGCTCCGTTGATCGCCGTTTGGAGCTTGGCGTCGTCGCCGGGCCTGTGAAGGCAGCTTGCGACGCTGTGGCCGGCCACTGGCAACCAACGCCCATTGGTCCCCCGCGTCGTGTCTTGCCCGTGACGGCGGATTTCGAGACAATCGCGCGCCTTCGATGCGGGTCTCGCCGCCCGCTTCCGACGCCCGTCAACGGAGAGTACCAACATGCCTACGCGCCGCGAACGCGCCAACGCCATCCGTGCCCTGAGTATGGATGCCGTCCAGAAGGCCAGCTCCGGCCACCCCGGCGCGCCCATGGGAATGGCGGATATCGCTGAAGTCCTGTGGAACGACTACTTGTGTCACAACCCCGCGAATCCCGGCTGGTGGAATCGCGATCGCTTTGTGCTCTCCAACGGTCACGGTTCCATGCTGCAGTATGCGCTGCTGCATCTGTCCGGCTACGACCTGGGTGTCGCGGATCTGGAGCAGTTCCGGCAGTTGCACTCGCGTACGCCGGGCCACCCGGAGCTGGGTTATACGCCGGGTGTGGAGACCACCACCGGGCCACTGGGGCAGGGGCTGGCGAATTCGGTCGGTATGGCCCTGGCGGAGAAGGTGCTGGCGGCCCAGTTCAACCGTCCCGGCCACGACCTGGTCGACCACTACACCTATTGCTTCGCCGGGGACGGCTGTCTCATGGAGGGCATCTCCCACGAGGCCTGTTCCCTGGCGGGCACGCTGGGCCTCGGCAAGCTGGTGGTGTTCTATGACGACAACGGCATCTCTATCGACGGCAAGGTCGAGAGCTGGTTTACCGACGATACCGCCGGGCGCTTCCGTGCCTATGGCTGGCACGTGATCCCGGAGGTTGACGGCCACGACCCCGAGGCGGTGGCCGCGGCTATCGAACAGGCCCGCGGTGAGACGTCGCGGCCCAGCCTGATCTGCTGCAAGACAGTGATCGGCTTCGGTGCGCCCAACGCCTGTGGCACCCACGGGGTGCATGGCGCCCCGCTCGGGGACGAGGAAATCCAGGCCACGCGCGAATTCCTGGGCTGGGAGCACGAGCCCTTCCACGTGCCGGATGCCATCTACAAGGACTGGGACGCGCGCGCCGCCGGTGCGGCTGCTGAGGCCGAATGGCAGGAGGTCATGGCTGCGTACCGGCGCGCCCATCCGGAGCTGGCCGAGGAGTTCGAGCGCCGGCTGCGCGGCGATCTGCCGGCACACTTCGAGGAGCACGCCGAAGCGGTGCTTGAGAAGACCGCGGCCGGCGGCGAGGCGGCGGCGAGCCGCAAGGCTTCGCAGCAGGCCCTGGAAGGCCTGGGGCCGTTCCTGCCTGAGTTGATCGGTGGCTCGGCGGACCTGACCGGATCGAACAACACCAAGTGGTCCGGGGCGGCCCCGGTCAGCGCCGGTGATGCCGCCGGAAACTACGTTTTCTACGGCGTGCGCGAATTCGCCATGACCGCCATCCAGAACGGCCTGGCGGCGCACGGCGGTTTCATCCCCTACGGCGGGACGTTCCTGGTTTTCTCCGACTACGCGCGCAACGCCGTGCGGATGGCCGCACTCATGCGTCTACGCAGCGTGCTGGTCTACACCCACGACTCCATCGGCCTGGGCGAGGACGGGCCCACCCACCAGCCCGTGGAGCAGTTGCCGACGCTGCGCATGATCCCCGGTATGAGCGTCTGGCGGCCCTGCGACACGGTGGAGACGCTGGCCGCCTGGCGCGCTGCCGTGAGCCGACGTGACGGGCCGACGGCGCTGGTGCTCAGCCGCCAGGGCCTGCCGCATCAGGAGCGCAGCGACGAGCAGCTCGCGGCCATCCGTCGTGGCGGTTATGTCCTGCGCGACTGCCAGGGCACGCCGGATCTGATTCTTATCGCCACCGGGGCCGAGGTGGCTCTGGCGGTAGCGGCCTGGCAGGAGCTCAGTGACGAGGGCGTGGCGGCGCGCGTGGTTTCCATGCCGTCGGTGGATGTCTTCGAGCAGCAGGATGCCGATTACCAGGAGAGTGTGCTGCCGCCGGCCTGCAGCCGCCGTGTGGCCGTCGAGGCGGCGCTGGCGGAATACTGGTACCGCTTCGTCGGGCCGCGTGGGCGGGTGATTGGCATGACCGGCTACGGCGAGTCCGCGCCCGGCGGCGACTTGTTCCGGCACTTCGGGTTCACCAGCGACAACGTGGTCCGGCACGCCCGCCAGCTCCTCGAGAGCTGATATGCCGCGACTGGCCATCAACGGCTTCGGGCGCATCGGCCGCTGCGTGCTGCGGGCCATCCACGAGCGCGGGCTCGCCGAGCAGCTGCCGGTGGTCGCGATCAACGAGCCCGCCGCGCTGGCGGGAATGGCCCACCTGGCGCGGTTTGATTCCACCCACGGGCCGTTCCCGGGCACCGTGGCCAGCGACGGTGACGACCTGCTCATCAACGGCCGGCGCGTGCAGGTGACCCACGCCACGGCCCCCGAGGACGTGGACTGGGCCGACATCGGCGCCGATCTGGTGCTGGAGTGCTCCGGTAGCTTCAAGCACCGGGCCGAGGCCGAGCGCTATCTGGCGGCCGGGGCGCCGCGCCTGCTCATCGCTCACCCCATGGCG
Source organism: Ectothiorhodospiraceae bacterium (assembly GCA_046482445.1). GTDB lineage: Bacteria > Pseudomonadota > Gammaproteobacteria > Nitrococcales > Aquisalimonadaceae > Aquisalimonas. The sequence continues at coordinate 5,385 of JAWOFB010000052.1, forward strand.
GACGCCGCCGACGTGGACGCCACTGTCGTACTGGGGGTCAATGGGACGGTGCTGAGTCCGGCGTATCGGATCGTGTCCAATGCCTCCTGCACCACGAACTGCCTTTTGCCGGTGCTGCAGTCACTGGATGCCCGCTACGGCGTGGCGGCGGCCAGCGTGACCACCATGCACTCGGTGATGAACGACCAGTTGCTGGTGGACGGCTACCACGCTTCGGATCTCAGCCGCACGCGCTCGGCGCTGCAGTCCATGGTGCCGGTGTCCACGGGGCTGGCCCGGGGTATCGAGCGCTTCATGCCGGCCATGGCGGGGCGTCTCCATGCCCAGCACGTGCGCGTGCCCACGCTCAACGTCTCGGCCATGGACGTGAACTTGCAGCTCGAGCAACCGCCCGATGCCGGTGCGCTCAACGCCGTGCTCGCGGGGCTCGCCGCCGGCGAACTCGCCGGCATCCTGGGCTACAGCGACACCCCGCAAGCGTCCTGCGATTTCAATCACGACCCGCGTTCGGGTATCGTCGACGGCCTGCAGACGCGGGTGAGCGGTCAGCTCGCCCACCTGACTTTGTGGTTCGACAACGAGTGGGGGTTCGCCAACCGCATGGTGGATGTCGCCGAGCGCTGGCTCGCGGCGTCGTGAGCCGAACTCCCCGCACGCCGGCGGCAACCGCCGGCCCCGCAACGGACAAGGAGACGCGATGATGAACGTGCAACGCATGACGGATCTGGATCTCAAGGGCAAACGCGTACTCATCCGCCAGGACCTGAACGTGCCGCTGGATGACCAGCACCAGGTCAGCGACGACACGCGCCTGCGGGCCTCCCTGGAGACCATCCGCCACGCCCTGGATGCCGGCGCCCGCGTCATGGTCATGAGCCACCTGGGCCGCCCCAAGGAGGGTGTGCCGGACCCGGACAACTCCCTGGCCCCGGTGGCCAAGCGCTTCGGCGAGCTGCTGGGTCAGCCGGTGCGCCTGGAGGAGAACTGGCTCGACGGCGTCAGCCTGGAAGACGGCCAGCTGGTGCTGTGCGAGAACGTGCGTTTCAACGCCGGCGAGACCTCGGATGACGAGGGTCTGGCCCGGCGCATGGCGGCGCTCTGCGATATCTTCGTCATGGATGCCTTCGGCACTGCGCACCGGGCCCAGTCGTCCACCCACGGTGTCGCCCGCTTCGCCCCGATCGCCTGCGCGGGACCGCTGCTGGCCAAGGAGCTGGATGCCCTGGGCAAGGCCCTGGAGAAGCCGGACCGGCCCATGACCGCGGTGGTCGGCGGTTCCAAAGTCTCCAGCAAGCTGACGGTGTTGGAATCGCTGTCCCAGGTGGTGGACCAGCTCATTGTCGGCGGCGGCATTGCCAACACCTTCATCGCGGCAGCCGGCCATCCCATCGGCGCGTCCATGTACGAAAAGGACCTAGTGGCCGAGGCGAGCCGGCTCATGGAGGCGGCGCGCGCCAAGGGCGGCGAGATCCCGGTGCCCACCGACGTGGTCGTGGCCAAGGACGTGAACAAGGATGCCGAGGCCACCACCAAGCGGGTTGAGGACGTCGCCGGCGACGACATGATCGTGGACATCGGCCCGGAAACCGCCGAGCGCTACGCCGGCCTGCTGCGCCAGGCGGGGACGATCGTCTGGAACGGCCCGGTGGGGATCTTCGAGATCGAGCAGTTCGGCGGGGGCACCCGCCACGTGGCCAACGCCATTGCCGACAGCGATGCCTTCTCCATCGCCGGTGGCGGCGACACCCTGGCGGCCATCGCCAAGTACGACATGGAGGGTCGCCTGTCCTACATCTCCACCGGCGGCGGTGCCTTCCTGGAGTTCCTCGAGGGCAAGACCCTGCCCGCCGTGGCCATCCTCGAGGAGCGGGCCAAGGGCTAACGCGGCTGGCTTCGCCGGGGTTGTTTCCGTCCCCGTAGGAGCGGCCCCTGCCCGCGACCGATGGAGGGGTGAGAGCGGCGCCCCCGCCGCAACGGACCACGCCCCCAATCCGATACCCCGGCGGGGCCGTGGCGGGGGCGCTACTCTTGCGTTGCCCCGTCGGGCGTCTGAAAGAGCGTCAGGAGCGTTGCCCTCGTCGCGACCGCCCGGGGCCCGTGAACCGGCGCTCCGGAACGTCGCGGCGCGACGCGGCTTCTACGGGTGCCCCCGGGAGCGGCAGGAGCGGCGCCCCCGCCGCGACAGGGATACGCCGCCGCCCCGAAGACTAATCGTCCGCGAAACCGGTGAGCACGATCTTGCCCCTTGAACGGCCGGATTCCAGCAACGTGTGCGCGCGGATAAGATTGGCCGCGTTCACCGGGCCGTAGTCCTCGGCCAGCGTCGTGCGTAGCACGCCGGCGTCCACCAGGGCGGCGGCCTCCTCCAGCAGCCGGTGCTGGGCGGCCACGTCCGCTGTCTGGAACAGCGAGCGCGTAAACATCAGTTCCCAGTGCAGGGACAGGCTCTTGGGCTTGAGCTTGCGTACGTCCAGCTCGCCGGGGTCGTCGATCAACGCCAGCCGCCCCTGAGGTGCCAGACAGGCCACCAGTTCGTCCAGATGGGCGTCGGTGTGGGTGAGGCTGGCGACGTGGCTGACGCTGTCCATGCCACCCTCCTGCAGCGCCTCGGACAGCGGGCGCCGATGATCGATGACGCCGTGGGCACCCAGGGCGCGGGCCCACTCGCTGGTCTCCGGCCGTGACGCGGTGGCGATGACCGTGAGCCCGGTCAACCGGGCCGCCAGCTGAATGAGCACGGAGCCCACACCCCCTGCGCCGCCCACCACCAGCAGGCGGTCGTCGGTGGCGGCCTTGCCGGCGGGCACGCCCAGGCGCTCGAACAGCAGCTCCCAGGCGGTAATCGTCGTCAGCGGCAGCGCGGCGGCCTCGCGGAAATCCAGTGACTGGGGCTTGTGGCCGACAATGCGCTCGTCCACAAGCTGCAGCTCGGCATTGCTGCCCGGGCGGGTGATATCACCCGCGTACCAGACGGCGTCGCCGGGCTGGAACCGGGTGACCTCGGGGCCCACGGCGCGCACGGTCCCGGCGGCGTCCCAGCCCAGGACCTTGGCCTCGTCCGGCGTCCCCGCCTGGGGTGCCGTGCCGGCACGCACCTTGGTGTCAATGGGATTGACAGCGACGGCATGCACCGCCACCAGCAGATCGTGCCCCTCGGGTTCCCCGGGATCCGGCAGTTCGGTGTCCACTAGGGCGTCGGCGGACTCGATGGCCCCGGGCTGGTAGTAGGCCACGGCTTTCATGGTGCGTCCCTCCGCGTGTCGGGCTTCACGATGGGGCCGACGGCGCCGTCAGGCGGCGCTCGGCCTCGCGGTATTTCTCCGCCGTGCGCTGGATGATGCTCTCCGGCAGATGGGGGGCGGGGTCCGTCTTGTCCCAGTCCAGTGTCTCCAGGTAGTCACGCACGAACTGCTTGTCGAAACTCGGTGGTGCGGTTCCCGGCTGGTACTCGGCCGCCGGCCAGAAGCGCGACGAGTCCGGTGTCAGGGCCTCGTCGATGAGCGTGAGCCGGTCATGGGCGTCCAGGCCGAACTCGAACTTGGTGTCAGCAATGATGATGCCGCGCGCGGCGGCGTAGGCCGCTGCCTCCCGGTACAGGGCCAGCGCGGTGTCGCGGACCTGCTGCGCCAGGGACTGGCCCAGGCTGTCCACGGTGGCCGCGAACGCGATGTTCTCGTCGTGGCCCCCGTCGGCGGCCTTGGTGGACGGTGTGTAGATCGGCTCCGGCAGCTGGTCCGCCTGGCGCAGCCCCGGGGGCAGCTCGATGCCGCAGATCGCGCCCGTTTGCTGGTAGTCCTTCCAGCCGGAGCCGCTGACGTACCCGCGGACGATGGCCTCCACCGGCAGCGGGCGCAGCCGGCGGACCACCATGGCGCGCCCGTCGATCTGGGCCCGATCCGCCGCATCCGGCACCGCGTCGCTCAGCGGTCGCTCGGCCACGTGGTTGGGCACCAGGCCCGCCAGGTGGTCGAACCAGAATGCGGCGACCCGCGTGAGCACGGCCCCCTTGCCCGGGATCGGGTCCGGCAGGACGACGTCGAACGCGGACAGGCGGTCGGTGGTGACAATCAGCCAGTGGTCGTCATCCACCGCGTAGATATCGCGCACCTTGCCGCGCTGGACCAGGGGCAGGCTCTGCAACTCGCTGCGATACAGGCGTTCGGGGGTGTCGGCCATGGTCGGGCCCCTGGTTGGCGAACGGCCCGCGATGATACCGCAGCGGTGCCACACGCGACCACGCCCGGGCCGCTCAGCGGATGGCCTGGTAGGCGTCCAGGGCCTGCTTGCGCGAGGCGGACAGATCCACGATGGGCTCCGGGTAGTCGCGGCCCAGCCGCACACCCGCCTGGCGCAGCACGCCGGCGGGCGCCTGCCAGGGTGAGTGGATGTGCTTGGCCGGCAGGCCTGCGAGTTCCGGGACCCACTGCCGGACGTAATGGCCTTCCGGGTCGAACCGCTCGCCCTGACGCAGCGGGCTGAAGATGCGGAAATACGGCGCTGCATCCGCGCCGCAGCCCTGGATCCACTGCCAGCCCATGCTGTTGTTGGCCAGGTCGGCATCCACCAGCGTGTCCCAGAACCAGGCCTCGCCCCGCTGCCAGGGGATGCGCAGGTTCTTGGTCAGCAGGGAACCCACCACCATGCGCAGGCGGTTGTGCATCCAGCCCGTGGCCCAGAGTTCGCGCATGCCGGCATCGACTAGCGGAATGCCGGTCGTCCCGGCCTGCCAGGCTTTTAGTGCCGGCTCCGGGTCCTCCCGCCACGGGAAGGCTCGGAAGCGCGTATCCAAGGGATCATCCGGCATGGTCGGGCAGTGAAACAGCAGGTGGTGGGCGAACTCGCGCCAGGCGATCTCGCCGAGAAAGGCCGTAGCACCGTCGCCGGCCGGCGCCGTGTCCTGTACCGCCCAGTGCACCTGGCGCGGTCCGATCTCGCCGAAATGCAGGTGGGGCGACAGGCCGGATGTCCCGGCGACAGCGGGTTGCTCGCGCGCCTGGGGGTAATCATCGAGCCGTTGTTCGACAAAGGCGTCCAGGCGCCGGCGGGCGCCGACCTCGCCCGGGGTCCAGAGCGGCTGGAAGCCCGTGTCCCAGCGGATGCGTGGCAATAGCGCCAGCGCCTCGATGGGCTCGGAGACAGGCGTACTTGCCGGCGCCGTTAACGCCGGGAGATCCGTCGGGCGTTCCGGGGTCTCCCGGCGTTCCAGTGCCCGCCGGAACGGCGTGAATTTCTGGTAGTGGCCGCCGTCGCCCTTGCTCACGGTCCAGGGTTCGTGCAGCAGGGCGGCGTTGTAGCTCTCTGCCGTAATGCCGGATTGCCGCAGGGCCTGCTTGACCCTCCGGTCGCGGGCGATGACGGCGGGTTCGTACAGGCGGTTCCAGGTCACGCGGCTGGCGCCGGTCTCCCGGCAGAGCTCGTGCAGGGCCTCGAGGCTGGAATCGGCCGTGCGCAGGATCAGCGGCAGCCCGTGTTCGGCCAGCGCGTCGCGCAGCGCCGCGAGGCTGTAATGCAGCCACCAACGGCTCGCGGCACCGGGTTGCCACGGGTCCTCCTCCTCCGGAGCGTGGATATAGACAGGCAGGACGGCGCCTTCGGCCGCGCCGGCGGCCAGGGCCGGGTTGTCCGACAGCCGCAGATCGCGCCGCAGCCAGACAAGCGTGGTCGTCAAACCGCAGGCTCCGTCCCGGCTCCGTGTTCGTCCAGCGCCTGGAGTACCGAGCGTGCCTCCTGGCCCAGGCAGATGGCCTCGGCCGCCGATTCGCCCGGCTCGATGGCGCGGAAAACGGCGTCCGCCGGGAACTCACGGGTGCTGCGAATGGCATCCGCCAGGATGCCGCTTTCGCCAACGCATACCAGTGCCGACGCCCCCAGCATTGCACCCGCTTGCGCCAGTGCCTGCGCGTCGTCGGTGGCCGGCAGGCAGGTGACGCGCCAGCCGCGGTCACGGGCCTCGCAGGCAATGAGCAGTGCCGGAACCGTGTCGGCGGCCGTATGGGCCAGAAGCAGTGGGGCCCCGGTTGCCGGGCGGCCAGCATGCCGTAACCGTGCCGCCAGGATCGTCGTCAACCAGCCGCGTATCAGTGCCCGCCCCGTATCGCCGGCCTCCGGGGTTTCCTCTGCGTCCACCGCCTGGTGGTACAGCGGTTCAAGCAGGTTGTGGCGGATCTGGTGGGCGGGAAACAGCGATAACGCCTGTTCCAGGTTGGCGTCCAGGGCCTCTTCGTCCAGGTGCTCGGCGGCCCGCAAAAGCGCGTCCAGCAGGGGTTCCCAGGCATCGCTCGCGGTCCCCGCTTCCGGCTCGGCATCCAGTGGCGGCGTCTCGCGGCCGGTGTCGAGCGCCTGACGCGCCTGACTGATGGGGATGCCGCGATCCAGCAGCGTCAGGATGTGGCGGATGCGCTGAATGTCTTCTTCGGTGTAGAGCCGGTGACCCTTGGGCGTGCGCTGTGGTCGGATCAGTCCGTGCCGTCGCTCCCAGGCCCGCAGCGTCACCGGATTCACGCCGGTCATGGCCGAGATGGTTCGGATCGGGTAAAGTCCCTTGCTCAACGGGAGAACTCCTGCTGACTCGCCACCCGGCGGGTGTATCACAATTGTATCAGTTCATTCCATTCACGGGCCCAACGGGACGCGTCTCACCCGGCGCTGGTCGCGGTATCCACGCGCTCCAGTGTCTGGAAGCGCAGGGGGTAGGGCGTTCCCGGTCCCGGTGCCTGCTCATGGGTGTGGGTCACCCGCCAGGCCTCTGGTGCGATGGCCGGGAAGAACGTGTCCCCGTCGATGGTCGCCTGCACCCATGTGAGATACAGCCGTTGCGCCCGCGGCAGGAACAGTTCATAGACCGCTGCGCCGCCGATGACCATGATCTCGTCGGTGTCACCTGCGCCAGCCAGGGCGGTCTCCGGGTCGCCGACGACCTGGCAACCCGGCGCCCGGCAGTCCGGATCACGGCTCAGGACAATGTTCGTGCGCTCCGGGAGCGGGCGCCCGATGGACTCGAAGCTGCGCCGGCCCATGATCACGGGCTTGCCGCGCGTGGCGCGCTTGAAATGGCGGAGATCGTCCGGGATATGCCACGGCATCGCGTTATCGCGGCCGATGACGTGATCCGGAGTAAGGGCGGCGATCAGGGCAATCATGGTCCCGTCCATTGCGTGTTCAGCCGGCGCAAGGTCGCGGCCCGCGGTTAGTGATCACACCGCGACCGGTGCCTTGATATGCGGATGCGGGTCATAGCCTTCCAGGTTGAAGTCCTCGTAGCGGAAGGCAAAGAGGTCCGTTATCGCCGGGTTCAGGTGTATTTGCGGCAGTGGCCGCGGACTGCGCGCGAGCTGGGTATCCGCCTGCTCCAGGTGGTTGCTGTACAGGTGGGCGTCGCCGAACGTGTGAATGAATGACCCCGGTTTCAGCCCCGTGACCTGAGCGACCATCAGTGTGAGCAGGGCGTAGCTGGCAATGTTAAAGGGCACGCCCAGGAAGATGTCACCGCTGCGCTGGTAGAGCTGGCAGGACAGGCGGCCCTCGGCAACATAGAACTGGAACAGGGCATGGCAGGGGGGCAGTGCCATGGCCTCCACCTCGGCCGGATTCCAGGCGGTGACCAGCAACCGCCGCGAGTCCGGATTGGTCCGGATCTGCTCCACCACCCGGGCGATCTGGTCGATCCGTGTGCCGTCCGGCGCCGGCCAGGAACGCCACTGGACCCCGTAGACCGGACCCAGGTCGCCGTTGTCATCCGCCCAGGCGTCCCAGATGCGCACACCGTGGCGGTTGAGATAGCCGGTATTGCTGTCGCCGCTGAGAAACCACAGCAGTTCGTGGATCACGGACTTCACGTGGATGCGCTTGGTCGTGACCAGCGGGAATCCGGCGGTGAGATCGAAGTGCATCTGGTGGCCGAACACCGACAACGTCCCGGTTCCGGTACGATCCGCCTTGTACACACCGGCCTCCCGGACACGGCGCATGAGTTCCAGATACTGCTGCATGCAACCTCCCCGTTCAGCGCTCGCGCCGCGCACCGCCGTACGCCAGCGCCAGCAGCAGGATGCCCAGGACGATCATGGGCAGGGACAGAATCTGCCCCATGGTCACCCAGCCCCAGGCCAGGTAACCCAGCTGCTCGTCCGGCAGGCGCACGAATTCCACCAGGAAACGGAACAGCCCGTAGAGACCCACGAACAGACCGGAGACAGCCATGGTGGGTCGTGGGTGGCGCGAGAACAGCCAGACCGCCAGGAACAAGACCACGCCTTCCAGCAGGAACTCGTAGAGTTGGGATGGGTGGCGCGGGCTGTCGCCCAGCGGTGGATACACCATGGCCCATGGCAGATCACTCGTGCGGCCCCAGAGCTCCCCGTTGATGAAATTGCCCAACCGCCCCGCGCCCAGGCCGATGGGTACCAGCGGCGCGACGAAATCGGTCAGCTGCCAGAAGCCCGTGCCGTGGCGGTAGGCGTAAAGCCACAAGCCCGCCAGGACACCCAGCAAGCCGCCGTGGAAGCTCATGCCCCCTTCCCAGATGCGCACCAGGGCCAGCGGATCGGCAGCCAGGAGGCCGGGCTCGTAGAAGATCAGGTAGCCGATGCGCCCGCCGGCGATCACGCCCACGGCACCGTAGACCAGCAGGTCTTCCATGTGCACTGGCTGGATGGGGCTGTCGGCGCGCTGAGCCCGCTGCCGGCCCAGCAGCCAGGCCGCCAGAAAGCCCGCAAGGTACATCAGGCCGTACCAGTGGATGGCCACCGGGCCCAGTTCGATGGCGACGGGGTCAATATCCGGATACATGAGCATAGGCCGTGATCCTACCGACTGAATGATGCCGCGCCCATCCCTGGGTGGCCTGTGGCGATCAGGGTGAACTCCGCGCCGGTGCGGTGCGCGCGAACAGCGCCTTGAGATAACGCGTCTCGGGGATGGCCGGGTGCTCCGGGTGATCCGGCGCCGGCCCACCGCGTTCGACCACCTGGAAGGAACGGTCCACGTGCCGGGCAGCGGCCAGGACGGCGTCGGTGAACTGGCGCTCGTCGACATGGGCCGAACACGAGGCCGAGATGAGCCAACCGTCCTGGGCCAGTACCTGCAGCGCCAACTGGTTGAGGCGGCGGTAGCCGGCCAGCCCGGCGCGAAGATCCTTGCGCCGTTTGACGAACGCCGGCGGGTCGAGGATCACGGCATCGAAGCGCTCCCGGTCCTGGCGCAACGCCTGCAGCACTTCGAACGCGTCCCCCTCCACGCAGGTGACGCCCGCTGCCAGGCCGTTGCGCTCGGCGTTCGCCTGGAGCTGATCCAGGGCGGCTGCGCTGCGATCCACGGCGGTGACGCTGGCGGCGCCCGCGGCCAGGGCCTGCAGTCCCCAGGCACCGGTGTAACTGAACAGGTCCAGGACCCGCAGTCCGTTGACATACGGCTGCAGGCGAGAGCGATTGGTGCGGTGGTCGTAGTACCAGCCGGTTTTCTGCCCGGTGGTCGCCGGGATCTCGAAGGTCAGACCGTTCTCGCGCACGGTGAGCGTCTCCGGCCCCGGGTCGGTGACCCAGTGCACCGTCTGTGGCAGTCCCTCGAGTTCGCGCAGGGGGCTGTCGCCGCGGACCAGGATATGGGCCGGGCCGAGCACGCGCTCCAGCGCGTTCACAATCGCCGGTAGCGCGCGGTCCATGCCGGCGGTGTTGGGCTGGACGACACAGATATCCCCGTAGCGATCCACCACCAGGCCCGAGAGCCCGTCACCGTCGCCGTGGATCAGCCGGTAGTAGGGCTCGGCGAAGTGGCGCTGGCGCA
>JAWOFB010000076.1:0-2736 GCA_046482445.1 Ectothiorhodospiraceae bacterium
CCCGCAATGCGGCAGCGCCGGAATGAACGGACGGATTGCAGAGGAGTAACCCCATGTTGACCGAACCCAGCCGCAAATACCGCGCCTTTCCGCAGGTCGGCCTGCGCGATCGTACCTGGCCGGACCAGGTGCTCACCCGGCCCCCGGAGTGGTGCAGTGTCGATCTGCGTGACGGCAATCAGGCCCTGATCGAGCCCATGGATGCCGAGCGCAAGCGGCGCATGTTCGACGCCCTGGTGGAGATCGGCTTCAAGGAACTGGAAGTCGGCTTCCCGGCCGCGTCGCAAACCGATTACGACTTCTGCCGCGAACTCATCGACAGCGGCCGCATCCCGGATGATGTCTACATCCAGGTGCTCACCCAGGCCCGCCCGGAGCTCATCGAGAAGACCTTCGAGGCGGTCAAGGGCGCGCCCAACGTCATCGTGCACCTGTACAACTCCACATCCCCGGTGCAACGCGAGGTGGTCTTCGGGCTGGACCGCGCGGGCATCAAGGAGCTGGCGGTCGAGGGCGCGCGGCTGCTCAACCACTACGCCGCGCAGCAGCCGGAGACGCGCTGGTTGTTCCAGTACTCGCCGGAGAGCTTCACGCAGACGGAGCTGAACTACGCGGTGGAGGTCGTGGACGCGGTCAGTGATATCTGGGAACCGACGCCGGACAACCGCATGATCGTCAACCTCCCGGCGACGGTGGAGGTGGCCACGCCCAACGTGCACGCGGATCAGATCGAGTGGTTCTGCCGCAATGTCCGCCGGCGCAGCGGGCTGATCGTCTCCGTTCACCCGCACAACGACCGCGGGACGGCCATTGCCGCCGCCGAACTGGCCTTGATGGCCGGCGCCGACCGCGTCGAGGGGACGCTGTTCGGCAACGGCGAGCGCACCGGCAATGTGGACCTGGTGACCCTGGCGCTGAATCTCTACACCCAGGGTGTTCACCCGGGCCTGGATTTCTCCAATATCAACGAGACCGTGCGCCTGGCCGAGTACTGCAACCAGCTGCCGGTCCACCCGCGCCACCCGTATGCCGGCGAGCTGGTGTTCACGGCCTTCTCCGGCTCGCATCAGGACGCCATCAAGAAGGGCTTCGCCGCACAGCCGTCCGACAGTGCGTGGATGGTCCCGTACCTGCCCATCGACCCCAAGGACCTGGGTCGCAGCTACGAGGCGGTCATCCGCATCAACAGCCAGTCGGGCAAGGGCGGCATCAGCTACATCATGGAGCGCGACTACGGCATGGCCATGCCGCGCCGGCTGCAGATCGAGTTCAGCCACGTGATCCAGAAGGTGACCGACCAGACCGGGCGCGAGCTGACCGGCTCCGAAATCTGGGACGCCTTCCACAAGGAGTACATGGACGTGCCCCACCCGCTGGAGCTGGTGGACTACCGCGAGGGCACCGACGCCGAGGGCAACGACAAGCTCACGGCCACCCTGCGTGACCACGGCGACGAGGTCATCGTCGCCGCCGAAGGCAACGGGCCCATTGATGCCTTTGTCACGGCCCTGTCCCGGCACACGGGGGTGGAGCTGCAGGTGGCCGACTACACCGAGCACGCCATCAACGCCGGGGCGAACGCCCAGGCCTGCGCCTACGTGGAGATGCGCGGCCCGGACGGCGCAAGCCTGTTCGGCGTCGCCCGGCACGGCAACATCGTCACCGCTTCGCTGCACGCGCTGCTCAATGCCGTCAACCGGCTCATGGGCCGCAGCGTGCTGGACGATGCCGGCGACGCGGCGCTCAAGGCCGCCCGTGAGGACACGCCCGCGTAGCGCCCTAGCAGGTGCGTAAGCGAGCTGGCCGCGAGCCGCATGGGCCGGGATTCCGGTACAATCCCGGCCCATGCGGCTCTACCTCATTGATGCCAGCGTCTACATCTTCCGCGCCTGGTTCGGCGCCGACCCGGGGCTGACGGATGACGCCGGACGGCCGGCGAACGCCGTGGACGGCTTTGGCAATTTCCTCCTGGACCTGCTCGCGCGCCACGCGCCCAGTCACGCGGTGGTGGCGTTCGATGCCAGCCTGACCACCTGCTTTCGCAACGAGATCTACCCGCCCTACAAGGCCAACCGGCCCGAGGCTCCGGAGGATCTCCAGCGGCAGATGGCAGTCTGCCAGGCGCTGACCCGGGCCCTGGGGATGACGGCGGTGAGCAGCGAGCGCTTTGAAGCGGACGACCTCCTGGGCACCGCGGCCAGCCGGGCCCGTCCTGACGGGTACACCATGCGCTACATCACTGTGGACAAGGATTACGCCCAGCTGGTGGAGCCCGGTGACCGACTGCTGGACCCCACCGGGCGGCGCGATATGGACTGCGACGGGGTTCGTCGGCAGCTGGGCGTGCGCCCGGACCAGATCCCGGACCTGCTGGGCCTGTGCGGTGACAGCGTGGACAACATCCCCGGCGTCCCCGGCATCGGGCCCAAGACTGCCGTGCCGCTGCTGCGGGCCTTCGGCGGCCTGGAAGGCATTCAGCGGAACCTGGACGACGTGCCCGCGCTGGCCCTGCGCGGGGCGGCACGCTTCCGCAACCTGCTGGAACAACACCGGGACGCCGCGTTGCTGGGGCGGCGGCTGGCGACCATCGAATGCGATGTGCCCGGGGAGCCGGGCCTGGGTGCGTCGCCGGTGGGTGGAGTCGATCCCGAGGCACTGGCGCAACTGGACCTGCCGCGACGGGGCCGCCGCCGCGCCCTGGCACTGACTGCAATCGAACAAGGAGAGACGCATGCC
>JAWOFB010000103.1:0-12549 GCA_046482445.1 Ectothiorhodospiraceae bacterium
CTGGATACCGCGCGCGTGCCGGAGCCGGAGCGCGTTTGACGGGCGGTGGCCCCGCTGTGGACCGGCCGGGTGCGTCCCGCAGCGGGGCCGGGTCAGGTCGTGGAGCTGAACAACCGTCGGCTGTCCGGAGCCGATCGCACTCAGGTCGGCATGCCGACGCGCACCTGCCAATCGACGACAAACCAAGCCGCGGGCACGCCGAGTACGGCCACGGTCAGTAGGCTGCCTTGGATCCAGCGCGACGAGTTGAAGTGCCGGGGTTTTCCCGGGGCAAAGGAGCGCCTGGCCGCCGTGCCTCGGTTGGCCTTGCGCTTTGCCATGGTGCTCACCGTGGCGTTGCGTCCGTGCTGGCGTGCGGCTGGTTCCACGGTTCCCGGCTTTGTGCTCTAGGGAGCGTGATCGGCCTATTGGACCGGGCTGTGCTCAGGTGCCGTCGATTTCCTCCGCCTGATAGCGGTAGACAGCGAGGTCGGAGGGCAAGGTGTCTTCGGCTAACCCGGCCTTGGCCTTGACGCCACGCCAGAAGGCCCAGGGCCCCGGGAGTTGGTCCCAGGCGGCGGGAAGCAGCGTGCCGCGAGTGCCACTGGCCTCGATCAGGATCCCGTCCACGCCCGGGTCCAGTTGCGCCACCAGATCCTCCTCGTCGGCAAATTGCAGCGGCTCCAGGGGTGTCAGTATCGAGAGCTTGCAGGCGGTGCCGGGCCGCTCGGCCCGTGTCAGCGCCGGAAAGCGCGGATCTTGGAACGCGGCGGCGTAGGCGTTGGCGCTGACTTCCACCGCCAGGGGGCGATCCGTCTCCAGGCGGCCGATGCAGCCGCGCAACTCGCCGTCCCGGTCGAGCAGGGTGACGAAGACGGCACGGGGGTCGCGCAGCGCGGCCGGGTAGGCGCTCGGGTCGACCTTGGGTGGCGTGCCGTACTGGAGTCCGTGGTCGATGCCGTCCTCGGCAAGCTGCTGCAGTGTGGCCGCGTAGGCGGCCATGCTCCTGTGCGGCTTGACCGGTGCCGTCATGCGGCCCCCGGGATCTCGAAGGCGCCATAGCCCACTACACTGTCCCGCGGGGCGCCGGCGTCACCGGAGTTGCGCAGCGCCAGGGTGCGCGGCTGGAGCTCGCGCCCGATGGCGTTCCACAGGGTACCTGCAATGGGCAGGAAGCCACAGGCACGATCCGGGCTCATGGCTTCGTGATCCCGGGCCTCGATGGCGTCGGCCGTGGCGCGGTCCAGCGCCCGGGCGGTGGCGTCGTCGTGGAAGTGGGATAGATCCGAGCTGATGGCGATGACCGTCTCCGGGCCGCCCCATAGCGCTGCCAGCACGCGGCCGACCTCGTGGGTTGTGGCCTCGCCGACCACCAGCGGCACCACGGGCACCGCCCCCAGGGTGCGCTGGATGAAGGGCAGCTGCGTCTCCAGGCTGTGCTCATGGGCGTGCGGGCTGTCGTCCACGGCGACCTCCGGGTGCTCCAATGCCTCGGCGACGCCGTCCGTGTCCACCGGGACGTCGCCGAGTGGCGTGCGCAGCCAGTTGACGTCGGGCGCCGCCAGTCCCCGGATGGGCACGAAGTGCGACGGGCCTAGCACGACGACCCGCTGGACTGTTGTCTGCGCCGGGCGTAGCCGCCCATAGGCCAGACCGGCCACGGCACCGGAGAACATGAACCCGGCGTGCGGGGCGATCACTGCCTTGGGCGCTTTATCAGCGGAGTCGGCCGCGTCCAGAAAACCATCGACCTGTTGTTACAACGTGCCTGCGTCGTCGCTGTAGAACCGCCCGGCGACCGCCGGCGCACGAACACTCTCGTTGATTCCCATGCTCGTCACCTCCGTTAGACAATCTGCGGTCGGCCCGGGGCGGCTTCAATCCCGGCCCCGGGCCACAGGGCCCCGCAACCCCATTGACCCATGTCAATTGAACCCACACATCCCTGAACTACCATGATCTGCAAGGCGCATGAGGCAGCCCCGTCTGGGGTGGAGGCAGCATGACACGGGAACACTTGGAAGGCATTGCCACTACGTACTGGCATCAACTGGATGACGGCCGCATCCAGTGCGACCTGTGTCCGCGCTTCTGCAAGCTCAAGGAGGGCCAGCGCGGCCTTTGTTTCGTGCGCGGGCGTCAGGATGACCAGATCCTGCTCACCACTTACGGCCGTTCGTCCGGCTTCTGCGTGGATCCCATCGAGAAGAAGCCGTTGAACCACTATCGGCCGGGCAGCTCGGTGCTTTCCTTCGGCACCGCTGGCTGCAACCTGGCGTGCAAGTTCTGCCAGAACTGGGATATGAGCAAGTCCCGGCAGATGGACACCCTGGCGGACAGCGCCTCGCCGGAGCAGATCGCCGCGGCCGCCGAGCGCATGGGGGCGCGGAGCGTCGCGTTCACCTACAACGACCCGGTGATCTTCCACGAGTACGCGATCGATATTGCCGATGCCTGCCACGAGCGCGGCGTGGATGCGGTGGCCGTATCCGCGGGTTACGTTTGTGAGCGGCCGCGGGAAGAGTTCTATGCGCGCATGGACGCGGCCAATATCGACCTCAAGGCGTTCACGGAGCGCTTCTACAAGAAGCTGACCGGGTCTCAGCTCGCGCCGGTGCTGGATACCATTCGCTACCTGCACCAGGAGACGAACGTTTGGTTCGAACTCACCACGCTGCTCATCCCCGGCGAGAACGACAGCGACGCCGAGATTCAGGGCATGGTCGAGTGGGTCCTGGACAATGTGGGCGATGCAGTGCCGCTGCATTTCACCGCCTTTCACCCGGACTTCAAGATGACGGAGTATCCGCCCACGCCGCCGAAGACCCTGTCCCGGGCCCGGCGGATCGCCCTGGATGCCGGCGTACGCTATGCCTACACCGGCAACACCTTCGACAAGGACGGCCAGAGCACCTATTGCCATGGTTGCGGGGAGCAACTCATCGGCCGCGACTGGTTCCAGCTCTCCGGGTGGCGACTGGATGCCAGTGGTCATTGTCTTAACTGCGGCACGCGCTGCGCGGGCGTCTTTGACGGCCCGCCGGGTGACTGGGGGCGCCGTCGGGCACCGGTGCGCATGGCCGGCGCGGCGCGTTGAAGCGCACGGCAATCGTCACGACCCGGACCCCATGACCCGGCGCGCTCATTCCAACGGAACTCGGAGCAGGGGGCAGGGTCTCAGGCATAGAACGCAACGATGGCAAGGCGGTTGATCATTGATAAAGTCTGAGCGCGGCGCTCAAACTCGCCACGTCCAGAGCCGAATCGGCTGCCGGAGCAATCACCATCGCTTTTTAGCCGGGCCCAATCGCCCAGTGCAATTCATTCATGGCAACCAGAGGAGATAGCCATGCGATTCCTTCCCTTGAGCCTCCTGGCACCCGCAGTGCTTCTCATGATGCCCCTGTCGGCATCGGCAGAGACCTGCGAGCTGTCGATCTCCAGCAATGACCAGATGCAGTACGACAAGTCCGAGATGGTCGTCGGCTCCGACTGTGACGAAGTGACCGTCGAGCTGGAGCACAGCGGCGAGATGGCCGCCGAGCAGATGGGCCACAACTGGGTGCTCACAGAATCCAGTGATTACCAGGCGGTCGCCCAGGAAGGTGCTGATGCGGGCATGGACAACGACTACGTCCCGCAGGACGACGACCGGGTGATCGCCCACACCGAGGTGATCGGCGGCGGCGAGACCACAAGCGTGACCTTTGATGTCTCCGAGCTGGAAAGCGGTGGCGACTACACCTTCTTCTGCTCCTTCCCGGGCCACTCCTCGGTGATGCAGGGCGAACTGGTCGTCGAATAAGCCAAGACGCTCACCGGGCCGCTGCCGCGGCCCGGCCTTCCCGAAGGCGGTGGCCATTGAGACCACCGCCTTTTTGATGAACCCGCCCGGGCGGCGAGGCTGCCCTTCCACACTCACACGGTTTACTAACCTTTAAGGAAGTCAAGCCAGGCCTCAGTGGTGATGGCGCCGCTGTGGCAAGGCGCGAGGAGGGCGGTGTAGTGACGCTACATAACCGATGAGCTTTGCGGTCCACAGCGGCGTCCATCACCACCCAAAGGGCCCCAAGGTGCGGCTCGCCGTCGGCGTTGCGCTCCCTTGAGGTGCGAATCACTGCCCGCCTGCGCTCGCGCGCCTTGCCGGCAAGCCGCACCTTGAGGCTGAGACCTGGCTCTATTTCCTTCAAGGTTAGTACGTTCAATAGGGCGTCACTGGCACCATCAAAGGGCCGCGGCCGGTACGGCGCTGTGACGTCTCCCCGGCGACGGCCGGAGCCCGTTTCTGGAACCGACTCAGCGGTGGCTGCCAATGGCTGAGCGCGTATCCATGAGCTGGTGTCTCAAGGTGATTCTGGGTCTGGCGCTCATGGCCCAGACGCTTCTTGCGGTGACTGCTCCGGCGCAGGTGCCCGCGCTGTTTCGCATCCCGTACCCGCTTTTCCTTGCTCTGGTGTTGGCCGGTGGCGGCACCGCTTTGGGGCACTACGCCTGGCTGAAACGTGCCGACGGCGCCCTGGTGACCGGAGCGGGGTTGTACCGGTTTGTGCGTCACCCGATGTATCTGGGGGATGCCCTGCTGTACGCCGGCTTTGCGCTGTATCCGGCAACAGTGCCGGGGCTGTTCGCCTATGGCGCCGCCTTGATCGCGTTGGTGCGCCTGGGCGGCGCCGAGGACGCCTCGCTAGCCGCCCGGCACGGTCTCTGCCACGCGCAGTGGCGAAGCCGCACCGGGCTTCTGGTCCCGCGTTTTACGCGGCCGCCTGGTGGATATCCGCCTCGATCGCCCCTTTGAGCCCCTCCAGAGACCGCCGCAGGCTGGGATCGCCGGCGTCGAAATCGAACGCGGTGTCGTTGAGTGCGCAGATGGTTCCCAGGACCTCGCCGTCCGGGGCCTGGATGGGGTAGCCCAGGTAGACCCCCAGACCGAAGTTCACCAGGTCCTCGTTGCCTTGCCACTCCGGGTCGCTGGTGGCGTCCGGGACATGCAGCGGCTGGGCGTCGTTGACCACCTGCTCGCAGTAGAGCTTGTGGCAGCCGGGATTGACACTCTTCGGCCCGGCGTCGCCGGGATGATAAACCTCGCGGCCCGGCCCGGCGCTGACCACGGCCACCATGTGCGTTGGTGTCGAGCGCATCACAAGCAGGGACTCGATGCCGGATTCCGCTGCCACGGCTTCCAGTGGCTCGCGCCACTTGCGCTCGAAGCCGTCGTAGTAGCGTTCACTGAACTGCATGGCTCGACCTCCCTTCTCCGACAGGTTCCGCCATGATACCCAGCCCCCGCAGCGGTGACCCTACGGGCTTTCCCGGATCACGTCGCCCGGCAGGTGGTGGTGATTGTTCGGAAACGGCCGGGTCGGGATGCTGGCCGGGGCGCCTGTCCGCGTCCCCCGAGCGGTAGCCTGATAAGGTGGTGCCAATGGCGGCGAACAGGTCCTTGCGAGGGCGTTGAGGTGCGATGACGGGGGAACGTTCGCGGCGGAGACGCTGGCTGCTCTGGGTCAGTCCCATTGCCGTGTTGGTGCTCGCGGTGGTCGCCTGGACCTGGTGGGCGGAGGAGCATCCCGAAGACGAGCGGGAGCTGCGCGTGCGGGTGCACGAGCTGCTGGACGAGCAATTCCCGGAACAAATGCGCCTGCCCGCCAGCCAGGTCGGGCTCGAGCCACTGACCGGGGATACGGCCGGGTCTCCGGACGTGATCCTGGTCCATGGCCTGGATGAGCCCGGTGGCATCTGGGACGATCTGGCGCCCGCGCTCCGCGGGGCAGGTTTGAATCCCTGGGCGTTTCGCTATCCCAACGACCAGGCGATCAACCGCAGCGCGAATCTCCTGGCGCAGCGCTGGCACGAACTCCCCGCCGATAAGCCGGTGGTGCTCATCGGCCACAGCATGGGCGGTCTGGTCATCCGGGATTTCGTCTCCCGGCACCGCCACCCGGTGGATGGCGTTCACGGGGCGCGCGGTGCGGGGGTGCGGGGTGTCATCCTGGTTGCGCCGCCGAATCGTGGCTCGCCCTGGGCGCGTTTGCGGGTCTGGCTGGAGCTGCGGGAGTTCCTGGCGCGGTTGGGCGAGGCGGATTTCACCCCGTTCGCGGCCCTGCAGGGTGGCACGGGTGCGGCCAAGGTGGATCTGCGTCCCGGGAGCGCGTTCCTGGAGCGGTTGAACCAGCGGCCCTGGCCGGCGCGCGTCCCGGTCCGGATCATCGGCGGGCGCCTGGCGCAGGGGGCGCCGGATTTGCCACAGCGCATGGAGGACCTGGCGGAACAGGCCGGAGTTGATGGCGTATCGGATGATCTGCTGGCGAATCTAAAGGCGGCCGGCGCCGGGTTGGGGGACGGGGTTGTCCCCGTGTCATCCCTGCCGTTGCCCGAGGCGCCGCCGCCGCTACTGCTGGACGCCAGCCACCGCGGCTTGCTGCTGTCCGATAATGGCGCACCACCGGCGATCGAGCCGATTCTTGGCATCCTGCGTCAATGGCGGGTTCCGGAGACCCCGACCGCGCAGGACTCCTAGCGCGCCGTGACAGTCACGTCACAGCGCGCGGCCAGGGCGTCCCGGTCCGCTGCTGCCAGGCTTTCGCGACCGCTGTTGGCAGCGCCCAGGTCGGCATTCATGACCGCACCCTGGTCGTCCACGTGCGTGATGCCGAGGGCGTGGCCGAGTTCATGCGCTAGCACCAGGCGGAGTTCGTCCGGGTCCAGCGCCTTGAAAACGCTGATCCGGCGCGTGCCGTTGTCGTGCTCGTAGCGGCCCATCTCGAAGCCGCTGGCACTGGCAGCGTCTTCGTTGTAGGCGCTCACCTGCTGGTTGTGTTCGTCCATGGCGGCCATGAGCTCCTCGCGTTCCGCTTCCAGGTCGCTCCGGCGCTCCTGTAACGCCTCGTGCCGCTCCTGGAGCTGCTCACGCATGCGCTGGAGCTCGTCGCCTCGCTCTTCCAGGCGACTCCGGTGTTCCGGTGTGCGCTCGACGCGACCGGCGTTCCATGCCTCGACGGCGTCCTCGTGGTCACGAGCGCGTTGTTCGTAGGTGTCGCGCCGCTGCTCAAGCTCCGCCATGGCTTCCTCGAATCGCTGCCGGCGCCGCTCCAGCTCCGACTGGCGGTTGTCCAGCTCCTGCTCGCGGCGCGCCAGGGCCTGCTGCTCCTCGGCGCGCTGTTCGGCGTCGGCCTGACGGTCATCGAAGATCAGATTCACCGCCATGCCTGCTTCCCGGTGCTCCCGGAACAGGTTGGCTTGTGTCGTGTCGTCCCACATGGCGGCCGCTTCCACGAGGGCCTGGCGCAATTCGTAGCGGTCGACATCGAAGCCATCGTCGATGGCGCCGATGTGGAAGGTGACGGGCGGGTCGCAAGCCGGTGCCGCCACGTGGTCCCGTTCGCCGAACAGGCTGCCGTCGAGCAGGAATCGGTCCACGGCGACGGCAATGCCGACCAGGATAGCGACGGCCAGGATGATGCGCGCGATGGAAGCCATGTTCCGTTCGTCCTCCCTGCGTTCCCGGACTCCGATGCGCTGACGCCCATTGCCGGGGACGAGCAGCCACGGCGGGTCCGGTGCTATGACCGATCCCTCGCTGCGGGGTGCACGCGCCGCGTGGCTCCCGCCCCCGAGCTCCCTACGGTACCAGCTTGCGCGGCAGCACTGCCCGATCGCGCCCGGGCGTCGATCCATGTGCGGCCGGGAACGCTGCCTGAATGACCGTCATGCCCATGACAAGACACAGCCACCAGCCGCCCATAACGGCGATCGTCCCGGCGTACGCTGTCCCGTGATGAAAGTGCCAGAGCGCGTGGTACCCTGCCAGCATGTTGCGCTTGGCACATCCCGTGTCTGCGCCGGCCTAGCGACAGGAGGCAAGATGATGCTGAAAAGCGCCCATTGGCCCGTTCTTGTTGTCTTGCTGGGGCTATTCGCTGCACCAGCCGCACTGGCGCACGGCGAGGCTGTCAGCGAACCAGAAGACGGTGCCACCGTGGCGTCCAGCCCGGAGACGATTCACCTGGAGTTCGGGGAACCGGCTCGTGTCACACAGTTCCAGGTGCAAGGGCCGGAGGGGCCTGTGGCACTGGATTCCGAACCCTCCCGCGAGGCATCGCGCCGCGTGGCGGCGACGCCAGAGGAGGAACTCGCCTCCGGGGATTACACCGTAAGCTGGCGTGCGCTCTCGGAGGATGGCCATGCCATCTCCGGGGACTTCGCCTTCACCGTCGAATAGGCCTTGGCGCTCGCAGAGACACTCGCCGGTCTGGATGCGTGGACGCTGGTGATGATCGGTGTCCGCGCCGGCGTCTATGCGGGTCTGCTCCTGGCCGTGGGCTCGCTTCTGTTCACAATGGTGTTTCCGGCGGCGCCGGCCAGCGCCCGGCAGCGGGCAACCCGCGTTGGCGTCGTCGCTGCCTGCGTGGGTCTGCCGCTTCTGCTGCTGGAATGGCCCCTGCGCGCCGGTTTTCTCGGCGGCGGCCGCATTGATGCGGCGCTGGATCCGGGTCTTCTGGTCATGGCAGCCGAGGGGACTCAGGGAATCCGCTTTCTGCTGGGCGGGCTGGGCCTGGTCGCAGTGGCCGTGGGGTTAATGCTGCAACCACGCCGGCCCGGGGCCGGGGGTGCCATTGGCAGTGCCGGCGCCCTGGCAGTGGCCGCGGGGCTGGCGCAGGCGGGCCACACGGGGAGCTATGCGACCTGGCTGCTGGGGCCTCTGCTCGCTGTTCATGTCCTCGCTGCGGCCTTCTGGGTCGGTGCCTTGCTGCCACTTCACCGGCTGGCGGCGATCCCCCAGGAGCCGGCAGCCGCTCGGGTTCTCGAGCGTTTCGGGCGGGTTGCCGCCGGCCTGGTCGCTGCCCTGGTTGTTGCTGGGCTCATCATGGGCTGGTGGCTGACCGGCAGGTTTACCGCCCTGGTAACCAGTGCCTACGGCCAGGTGCTGCTCGGCAAGCTTGCGGCGGTAGCGGCGCTGCTGGGGCTCGCGGCGCTCAACAAGTGGCGGCTGGTCCCGGCGTTCGCTGCCGGCGACGCGCTCGCGGCTCCAGCCCTACGCCGCAGCATCCGGCTCGAGAGCGCCCTGGTGGTCACCGTTGTCGCCGTGACCGCTCTCTTGACCTCGGCGCCGTCGCCACCGTAGTAATGCCGCGCGAAGGCAGGTTGACGAGCGGCAAGCGCGCCCGGACCAACCATGACCACGGCCTGGTGACAACCGCCGACGCCCTCTCGTGAGAGGGGGCAAGCCTGTGGCCGGATTCCGGCGACTCGAGAGCGCAAAACAGGAAAAGCGGGCGGGGATTCGTGCAGGAGCACGGTGTCGCCGAAACGGCGAGCGATTGGGACCGGTGACGGCCGCCGCGGCCGTCACCGTTCACGGAAGCCGCCTGTTACGACGGCTGCTTGACGGTACGCAGGTACGGCTTCAGCGTCGTGAAGCCTTCCGGGTACTTCTTCTTGGCATCCTCGTCGCTCACCGACGGCGGGATGATCACGTCATCGCCGTCCTTCCAGTCCACCGGCGTCGCCACCGTGTGCTCGGCGGTGAGCTGGATGGAGTCTAGCAGGCGCAGCACCTCGTTGAAATTCCGCCCCGAGGTCATGGGGTAGGTGAAGGTCGCCTTGATCTTCTTGTCCGGTCCAATAATGAACACGGCACGCACCGTGGCATTGTCAGCCGGGGTGCGCCCTTCCGCCGTGGCGTCCAGGTCCGCGGGCAGCATGTCGTACTTCTTGGCGACTTCCAGCTGGGTGTCGCCGATCATCGGGTAGTTCGGGGCAGTCCCCTGGGTTTCCTCGATGTCCTTGGACCACTGGGCGTGATTCTCCACAGGGTCAACGGACAGGCCGATGATCTTGGTGTTGCGCTTGTCGAACTCCGGCTTGAGCCTGGCCATGGAGCCGAGCTCCGTGGTGCAAACCGGCGTGAAGTCCTTGGGATGGGAAAACAGGACGCACCAGTTATCGCCGATCCACTCGTGGAAATTGATCGTGCCTTGGGTCGTTTCGGCCGTGAAATCCGGCGCGATGTCGCCGATGCGAAGACTCATTGCAACCCCTCCGTTGATGGTGTACCTCGATCGCATATTACTATGAGGGCTCGATTGATGTTGTTCAAATGCTCTTTGGGTATGAACTTATGGGCGGGTGTTGTGGCGGCGGTCACACCACGGCCGCGTCGTTCGAACCCGGGAGCAATTCCTCTGTCCGAGCGGTTGCCTGTGGTACTGTCCGCGCAGCCAGGCGGGAACCGAACCGGAGCGGTTCGTACGACGAGAGTCGGGGGCGCCCGCACTGTGACGTCCGACCATGGGCGAGACAAGGCGCTGCGGCGGGACGCGGCGCCAGCACGGATTCGGAACCCTGTGGTGCCTGTGCGGTGTCATCGCCCATCGGCACGGGATCGCGGTTTGAGGTTGTTCGGCAACGGACATGACGGGCTTTCGTTATCGCTATTCGCGCACAGCGCGGCATCCGGTTTTTGCGCACCTGCGCAGTCGCCAGCGCAATCTCACGCGCCAGGCGAACGACTGGTTGCGTCGCTACCCCCGCGTCAAGCGGGCGCTGGACGCCACCGGCTGCCTCAAGGGCGGGGCCGAGGGGATGGCGCGTGGCGTCGCAGTGGGGCTGTTCTTCGGCCTCACGCCCACCGTCGGCTTTCAGACCCTGCTCATGATCATCGGCTGCATGGTGGCCCGGGGGAATTTCCTGGCCGCATTCGTCGTCTCCTGGGTCAGTAATCCCGTGACCATGGGGCCCATGTACTGGGCGCTGAACGTCCTGGGTGAAGTGGTGCTCACGAGCCTGCCGCTGGCAGCGGAGTCGTCCGGCTTCTGGTTCATGCAGGAGCCCGTGAACGAGGCAACGTATGCCGTGGTTGGCAGCTTGCTGGTGGCCCCGCTGGGTTCCGTGGCCGGTTACCTGATCTCGCGTCGCATTTCGGCCGCTATCGCGGCGCGGCGGCGCCGGGGCCCACGGCGTTACGTGGCCTCCTGAGGAGGCTCCGCCTCGCTGTCCAGGTCCGCGGGCATGATGTGGATGCCCTGCGCGAGCAGGGAAACGCGGGCCGCCACGCCGGTGGCCAGGCCGTTGCGGCGCGCCGCGTGCGTGGGCAGGGCAAGGCGCAACCGGGCCGGCACCTCGGGGCAGTCGAGGGTGATGGAGGTTTGGGTCCCCAGCACGACGCACTCGCTGACGGTGCCGCTGACCGGGTTCTCGCGCTCGCCCCGCGACGGCCGGCCCCGCCGGTGCAGCAGGATGTCCGCTTCCGGAATTGCCCAGTCCACCCGGGCTCCCGCCGGGAGTCCGGGATCGGCGCCCGGCTCCAGGGTTGTGTTGCCCCAGCGCAGCCACGCGCAGCCACCGCTGTCGCGCTCGATGACGCCCCGGAACACGTTGGCATTGCCCAGTAGCCGTGCCACGTGGGCGCTCGCGGGTTGGCGGAAGAGGGCCTCCGGGGGACCGGTCTGCAGGCTGCGCCCCTCGTGAACCACGCACAGCCGGTCGGCCAGGGCGGCCGCTTCCTGCAAATCGTGGGTGACCAGCACGGTGGGGATATCAATGCCCTGGCGCAGGAGAGCGAGTTCCCGTTGCAGCCGCTCGCGGGTCATCATGTCGACTGCGGCAAAGGGCTCGTCGAGCAGCAGAACCCGTGGCTCGCGGGCCAGGGCTCGCGCGACGGCCACGCGCTGCTGCTGACCACCGGAGAGTTGTGCCGGGAAACGGTCCTCGAGTCCCTGCAGTCGCACCTGCGCCAACAGTGCCGCCGCCCGCTCCCGGCGTTCGCGGCGGTTCCCGTGATCCATGCTCAGGACCAGGTTATCCCGGGCGGTGAGATGCGGGAATAACGCGTAATCCTGAAAGACCATGCCCACGCGGCGCTCCTGGGGCGGACGCCGGATACCCCGATTGCTGTCCAGCCAGGGTGTGTCGCCGCAGTGAATCCGGCCGCGGACCGCCGTGTGGAGCCCGGCGATGGTTCGCAATAGCGTGCTCTTGCCGCTGCCCGAAGGGCCGACCACCGCCACCAGCTCACCGGAGGCCACGTGCAGGTCCACGGCCAGTGCCACCGGGCTCCTGGCGGCCACGGCGATGCGCAGGTCAGCGGACATGGATGCTGCGCCCGCGACCGGCCAGGGCGTAGACAAAGGCGATCGCCACGAACGAGGTCACTAGCAACAGTAGCGACATCGCTCCGGCCGCCTTGTCGTCGAAGGCCTGGACGCGATCGTAGATGGCGATAGCCACGGTTCGCGTCTCCCCGTCCACGGCGCCGCCGACCATGAGCACGACGCCGAATTCGCCGATGGTGTGGACGAAGGTGAGCACGCAGGCCGAGGCCAGTCCCGGCCAGATCAGCGGCAACTCCACCTGCCGGAATGTCGCCCATGGCGACAGACCGGCACACCAGGCCGCCTCGCGCAGGTGCGGGGGGATGCCCTCGAAGGCCCGTTGCAGGGGCTGGATGGCGAACGGCAGGTTGAACAGCAGCGACGCCAGAACGATCCCCGGAAAGGTAAACGCCAGGCTTTGTCCGGTGACAGCCTGCCAGGGTCCGCCGATGAGGCCTTCGCTGCTGAACCCGACCAGCAG
>JAWOFB010000156.1:0-5386 GCA_046482445.1 Ectothiorhodospiraceae bacterium
AACGCGGCGGTGCGCGTTCTGGGCGACCTGTACCAGGCCTCGGCGGACGAGGAGCTCTCGCCGGAGAACGTCAACCTGTATCTCCAGGATGCGTCGGTGACCGAGCGCGCGCGTAACGGCGGTGATCACCGGGACGATGACGAAGTGGTCATTCGCACGCGCAAGGGCGAGATCCGTGGGCGAGGTCCCAATCAGCAGGCGTACCTGCAGCGCATTCGCGATCATGACCTGAACTTCGGCATCGGGCCTGCGGGTACCGGCAAGACCTATCTCGCCGTGGCTGCCGCGGTGGAGGCCCTGGAGACCGACGACGTGCGCCGGCTGGTCCTGGTGCGGCCCGCCGTGGAAGCCGGCGAGCGCCTGGGTTTCCTGCCGGGGGATCTGGCCCAGAAAGTCGACCCCTACCTGCGACCGCTGTACGACGCGCTGTTCGAGATGCTCGGCTTCGACCGGGTGGCCAAGCTCATCGAGCGCCAGGTGATCGAGATCGCGCCGCTGGCCTACATGCGCGGACGCACCCTGAACCAGTCCTTCATCATTCTCGACGAGGCCCAGAACACCACCGTTGAGCAGATGAAGATGTTCCTCACGCGCATCGGCTTCGGCTCGCGCACGGTGGTCACCGGCGATGCCACCCAGGTGGACCTGCCGCGCGGCACGGCGTCCGGGCTGCGCGATGCCGCCGACGTGCTCCAGGGCGTCGAGGGCATCAGCTTTACCCATTTCACTGCCGCGGACGTGGTGCGTCATCCACTGGTGCAGCGCATCGTCCAGGCCTACGATCGCGCCGACGAACAGCGTGGCGGCGGCGAGGAGACCGCATGACCGCGGTTTACCAGATCGCTACCGCGGAGCCCGGGATGCCCACCGAGACCGAGGTCAACGCCTGGGTGGCGGCGGCCCTGGCGGACGACGCCGAGGAGCGCGAAGTGGTGGTGCGTGTGGTCGACGCCGAAGAAGGCCGTACGCTCAACAGGACCTACCGCGGACGCGATACGGCCACGAATGTCCTATCCTTTCCCTGCGAGGTGGCGCCGGAATTCGGACCGGTCCCCGAACTGGGCGACCTGGTGATCTGCGCCTCGGTAGTGACGCGGGAGGCGCGCGAGCAGGGCAAGACGCTCCGGGATCACTGGGCCCACATGATCGTCCACGGCACGCTCCATCTGCTGGGCTACGATCACGGCGACGATGACGAGGCGGCGGTCATGGAAGACCGCGAGCGGGCCATTCTGGCGGCGTTCGGGATTCCGGACCCGTACGCGGGCGAGGCCGATCCGAGAAAGCAGGCGTGAGGCGTGTCGCGGCACCCCTGACGCCTGATTTCTGGGCAACGGCGAAAAACGCATGAGTAGCGACGAACGCAGCAACAACGGTGATCAACGCTCCTGGCTGGAGCGCATCGGCCACGCCATTTCCGGCGAACCGCGGGATCGGGACAGCCTGGTGGACGTCTTGCGGGATGCCCAGCGCCGCGGCCTTCTGGACGCCGATCAGCTGGCGATGATCGAAGGCGTGCTGCACGTCTCCGAGTTGCAGGTCCGGGACATCATGATCCCGCGCTCCCAGATGGTGGTAGTCCGCCGTGATGCCGCGCCAGCGGAGCTGTTGCCGCCGGTTACCGAGTCCGGCCACTCGCGCTTTCCGGTGATTGGCGACAACCGCGACGATGTCATCGGTATTCTCATTGCCAAGGACCTGCTGGAGTATTCCTCCGAACAGGCGCAGGAGCGCTTCAACATGCGCGAGGTCATGCGCCCGGCTCTGTTCGTCCCGGAGAGCAAGCGCCTGGATGTCATGCTCAAGGAGTTTCGCTCCAGCCGCAATCACCTGGCGGTGGTGGTGGACGAGTACGGCGGCGTGGCCGGCATGGTCACCATCGAGGACGTCCTGGAGCAGATCGTCGGCGAGATTGACGATGAGCACGACGTCGATGACGACACCTACATCCTGGCCCACCGGGAAGGGTCGAGCGTGGTCAAGGCCCTGACGCCGCTGGAGGATTTCAACGACTACTTCGGCACCACGCTGAGCGACGAAGAATTCGATACCATCGGTGGCTACGTGGCTCACGCCTTCGGTCATCTACCCGGACGCGGCGAGCATGTCAGTCTCGCCGGATACCGCTTCGAAGTGGTGCGAGCGGATAACCGCCGTATCCACCTGCTCCTGGTGACGCCCGAGCCGCAGGCCAGGCAGGCCGCTGGCACCCGGGAAGCCGCGGCCGATCGTACCGACTGAACGCGGGCCGCCCATCCTCGCCCACTCATGGAATTGCCGCATGCCCTGGCACCGACTGTCGCGTCCTGACTGGCCCCGGGTGGCACTGGGCCTGATCGGGGGTGCCCTGTGTCCACTGGCCTATGCCCCGTTCGGCTGGTGGCCCGTGGCCGTCGTCGCGCCAGCCATCCTCCTGCTCGTGGCCGGGAGGCGCGAGCGTTGGGTGCTGCCGGCCTATGCCTGGGGTGTCGGCTGGTTCACGGCCGGGGGCTTCTGGATCTACCACAGCGTGCTGGTCTACGGCGGGGGCCTGGCGGCCGCCGTTGTCTTCTGTGTCGTCCTGGCGCTGCTCTTCGGCCTGGTGCCGCTGGCGGCGGTCTGGCTCTGGCGCTGCCTGCGCCCGGCCAACGACGCCGCCGCCCTGATGATCGCCTTTCCCTTTGCCTGGGTGCTGGTGGAGTGGTTGCGCGGGTGGCTGTTCACCGGCATCACCTGGTTGCAGCTTGGCTACAGCCAGACGGATTCCTGGCTCAACGGTTTCGCGCCACTCATCGGGAGTCTCGGGCTCAGTGTGCTGGTGGCCGTCGGCGCCGGGGGGGGCGCGTGGGCCGTGCAGGGCCGCGGCCGCCAGCGCTGGCTGCCGGTGGCCGCCGGGGTCGGCCTCGTGCTGGTCGTTGGCCTGGTTTTGCGTCAGGTGGACTATACCGAGCCCGCGGAAGAAACACTGGATGTCGCCCTGCTCCAGGGCAACATCAGCCAGGATCGCAAGTGGGACCCGGACTACCGGGCGTTCACCATGGAGCGGTACCTGGATCTGACCGCGCAGCACTGGGACAAGGACCTGGTGATCTGGCCGGAGACCGCCGTGCCGTTTTTCCGCCGTGATGCTCAGGACCGCTATCTGGCGCCCCTCGCCGGTGACGCTGCGGATCGGGGGACGGATGTGCTGCTGGGGGTGCCCACCCACGACGATGCCTCCGGCAACACGTACAACAGTGTCATGAACCTGGGCGAGCGCATCGATTTCTATCACAAGCGGCATTTAGTGCCGTTCGGCGAGTATGTGCCCTTCCGGGATGCCCTGGGTGCGCTGCTGGACGTGTTCGGGGCGCCCATGGGCGACTTCGCCCCCGGGCAATCGGGAGAGCCGCTGGCCCCGGGCGGCAGCCGTGCGGCAATCTCGATCTGCTACGAGATCATCTTCCCGCGCCTGGTGGCGACGGCGCTGCCCGAGGCCACCTATCTGGTCAACGTCAGCAACGATGCCTGGTTCGGGCGCACCATTGGCCCGCCGCAGCACCTGCAAATGGCGCGCATGCGGGCCCTGGAGTTCCAGCGGCCGTTGCTGCGCAGCACGAATACCGGGGTTACCGCTGCAGTGGGCTCAGACGGTCAGGTGCAGACGCGGGCACCGATGTTCCGGCCGCTGGCGCTGTCGGCAACCATCCAGCCGCGTAGCGGCCATACGCCGTATCTCTACTGGCTGGATACGCCGGTGGTGGTGCTTGCCGTGGTCGGACTCGCGGGCTTTGGTGTCGCCCGCTGGCGGCAACGGCCCGCGGCACGTTCCTGATGGCCGCTGCTTCGGCAGCCGTTTAGCGCCGTGGTGAGCGGACTCGCTGCAGCTGGATCTCAGCGGTCTTCACCTTGTTGTCCTGGGTCTGGACGATGGTGACCGGGTAGCCGTTGATCAGAAGGCTGGTGCCGGGTTCGGGGATGGCCTGCAGGTGTTCCAGGATGAGGCCGTTGAGGGTGCGTGGCCCGTCCGTGGGCAGATCCCAGTCCAGTGCCCGGTTGAGTTCGCGCACGCTGATGCCGCCCTGGGCCAGGTAGCCACCGGATTCCAGCGGGCGCAGGTAGCGGGAGTGGGCCGCCGGGTCGGTGGTGAACTCGCCGACGATTTCTTCCAGAATGTCCTCCAGTGCCACCAGCCCCATGATGTCGCCGTATTCATCGACCACCATGCCCACGCGGCACTGCTGGCGCTGGAAGTTCACCAGCTGGGTGTGGAGTCGCGTGCCCTCCGGGATGAAATAAACCGGCTCCAGATGGGCGAGCAGCTGCTCCCGCGTAAGCTGCTGACCCGCCAGGTCAGGGATCACGCGGCGCAGGTGCAGGATGCCGCTGACATCGTCGACACTCTCCCGGAAAACGGGCAGGCGGGTGTGCTGGCTGTTGGCCAGCTGACTGACAATGGTGTCCCAGTCATCGGTGATATCCATGCCCACGATCTCGTTGCGCGGGATCATGATGTCCTCGACCGTGGCTTTTTCCAGGTCGAGGATATTGAGCAGCATCTTCTGGTGGCGATGCGGGATGAGCGTGCCCGCCTCGTTCACCACCGAGCGCAGTTCCTCGCGACTGATATCGTCCTCGCCGCTGGCCTGAGGGTCCACGCCCACCAGGCGCAGGCAGCCGTTGGCGATGAAGTTGACCACCCAGACCAGGGGGTAGAGCACGCGCAGGAGCACGGCGAGCGGCCAGGCTGCGGGAAAGGCGATGCGCTCCGGGTTGAGCGCGGCCAGGGTCTTGGGCGCGACTTCCGCGAAGATCAGGATCACCAGGGTCAGCAGCAGCGAGGCCGGACCCACCGCCCCCTCGCCGTAGAGCTGCAGGGCGAGAATGGTCGCCAGTGACGCCGCCAGGATGTTGACGAAGTTGTTGCCCAGCAGGATCACGCCAAGGATCCGGTCCGGGCGCTCAAGCAGCCGCGTAGCCAGCGCCGCCGAGCGGTGGCCGCTGCGCGCCAGGTGGCGCAGGCGGTAGCGATTCAGGCTCATCAGCGCCGTCTCGGAGCTCGAGAAGCACGCGGACAGCACAATCAGCAGTGCCAGGATGCCGAAGAGTACTTCCTGGGGCGCGTCGTTCAAGGCGGGCCCTCGCGATGTTAGTAGCCCCGGGCGAGAATCAGTTCCAGAACCAGTTTGGTGCCGAAATACGCCAGCAGCAATGCCAGGAATGCGCCCACCGTCCAGCGTATGGCGATCCGGCCGCGCCAGCCGTAACGCCACCGCCCGAGCAGCAGCACGCCGAACATGACCCAGGCACAAAGGGAGAAAACGGTCTTGTGGACCAGGTGCTGGGCGAAGATGTCATTGAGCGACACCGCTCCCGTTGCCAGCGCCAGGGTCAGCAGAGCAAAGCCCGTGGTGATCATCCGGAATAG
>JAWOFB010000284.1:0-5873 GCA_046482445.1 Ectothiorhodospiraceae bacterium
CGACCAGAAGCTCGTTGAGCGCGTTCAGGCCGGCGACAAAAAAGCGTTCGATATGCTGGTGCAGAAGTACCAGCACAAGCTCATCAAGATGATCGGGCGCTACGTCTCGGACCCGAGCGAGGCTCAGGACGTCGCACAGGAGGCGTTCATCAAGGCGTACCGGGCATTGCCACGGTTTCGCGGCGATAGCAGTTTCTATACCTGGATCTACCGGATCGGCGCCAATACCGCGAAGAATTACCTGGTGGCTCAGGGCAGGCGCCCACCCGGAAACGATGTGGACGCTCAGGATGCCGAACAGTACGTCCAGGATAGTCTGCTACGGGAGATGGATACCCCGGAGGGGATGGCCCAGCGTGACGAGATTGAACGCACGGTCTTCGAGACGATCGAAGGCTTGCCGGAGGATCTGCGCACAGCCATCAGCCTGCGTGAGCTTGACGGACTGAGTTACGAGGAAATCGCACAGGCAATGGACTGCCCAGTTGGAACGGTGCGGTCGCGGATATTCCGCGCGCGAGAAGCAATCGATAACCGATTGAAACCGTTACTCGATAATAAGTAGACAGGTGTTGTCATGACGAAACCGTACCAAGAGCAGCTGTCGGCATTGGTCGATGACGAGCTCTCTCCGGCGGAGCTGGACTTGCTCCTGCGGCGAGGGCGTAAAGAGCCCGAGGTGACAGCGCAGGTCGGACGCTATGCGCTGATACGTGAGGCGATGCATCGGAATTTGCCGGAGCAGGTGGATCCATCCTTCGCCGATCGCGTCTCCGCCGCGATCGCTGAGGAGCCCGCCCACCAGCAAGGCACCGGGTTATGGCGCACGCGCTGGCTGCGCCCGGTTGCCGGGGTCGCCGTCGCCGCGTCCGTGGCGTTGCTCGCCATCGCCGTGTGGCCGCAACAGGGACCGAATACCGACGATACGCTGCAGAATGTAGCTGAGTCGCCGAGTGCGGTGCCTGATGCGGTCGCGCCGGCGGGGCAGACAGTGGCCACGGACAATATCGAGTGGGAGCGCCTGGATAATGATGTCCAGTCGCGACTGCAGCAGTACTCGGTTCGCGGTGGCAGCGGGACGGACCTGCAGCTGGATCTGTTCACGCAGCCCGTGGGGACTCGACCGGCGGGGAACGCGGCCCGCGGCGAAAACTAAACGCGGGCAGCCAGCCGCAGACAGCCCGAAAAAGCCGGCGCTGGGGACAAGCGGATGCTGGAACAGCAGGGGACTGTCGTGGAACAGCGCGGCGACTGGGTGCGCGTGCGGGTTGAGCGGGACCGGCACTGCAGCCACTGCGCGACCACTGGAGGGTGCGGAGCAGTTACGCTCGCGGCGGCCTTGCCCAAGCCGCAGCCGGAGTGCTGGGTTGCGACTGGTGATGCAGTGTTGCCCGGGCAGCGCGTAACCTTGGGCGTGGCTGATGGAGACGCGCTCGTGGCAGCCGCGCTGCTGTATCTCACGCCCCTCTTGGGCATGCTGATCGCGGCAGCGAGCCTTCACCCGATCGGTGAAGTCGCCAGCGTCGTCGGCGGTGTGCTCGGATTCACGGTCGGGCTTGTTCTGGTGCGCCTGCTTGCACGGCGGTTGACCGCCCGGGGACACTGGCATCTGCAGCTTACTAACCTTTAAGGACGTGAAGCCAGCGGTGCCGCGCACTAGCGCGCGAAACGTTTGTCATGGTGCCTGAGTCCCGCTTCGGCCCCGATCCGTCGGGATCCAGCCGCCATATCCCAGCCACAGTGAGACGGGGATTCAACATGCAAGGCATCCGAATCAAGGTAAGCCGCGCGGCGGTCGCCGTTGCCATCGTTATCGGACTGGTGGCCACCCGTGCAGGGGCACAGGGTGATCTGCCCGCTTTTACCGACCTGGTAGACGCCAACAGCCCCGCCGTCGTCAATATCAGTTCCACGCAGTCCCGCTCACCGGCCGAAGGCAGCCAGAGCATGCCGGACCTGCCCGAGGACCACCCGTTTCGCGAGTTCTTCGAGCGTTTCCGTGGCGACCGCGGAGAGGGCGCGCCGGCTCCGGGCCCGGGCCCAGGCCCGTTTGACTCTGAGTCGCTAGGGTCCGGCTTCATCATCGAATCCGACGGCACGATCGTGACCAACTACCACGTGGTACGCAATGCGGACGAGGTCGTGGTCAAGCTCAGCGACCGCCGGCAGTTCACAGCGGAAGTGGTCGGCTTCGACGAGCGCAGTGACCTGGCCGTTCTGGACATCGATGCACAGGATCTACCCACAGTCAGCATTGGCTCGTCGACGGATCTGTCGGTGGGCGAATGGGTGCTTGCCATCGGTTCGCCGTTTGGCTTCGAACACTCCGTGACCGCGGGAATCGTCAGCGCCAAGCGGCGCAGTCTGCCGCAGGATAACTACGTGCCCTTCATCCAGACCGACGTGGCCATCAATCCGGGGAACTCGGGTGGGCCGCTGTTCAACCTGGACGGGGAAGTCGTCGGGATCAATTCCCACATCTACAGCCGCAGCGGCGGTTTTATGGGGCTGTCGTTTGCCATTCCCGTGGAATTGGCCATGGACGTGGTCGGGCAGCTCCAGGAAGAAGGGCGGGTCGCTCGAGGCTGGCTCGGTGTCTTGATTCAGGACGTGGACCGGGATCTGGCGGAATCCTTTGATATGGACCGCCCTCGTGGGGCCCTCGTTGCTGAAGTGATGCCGGATAGTCCGGCGCGTGCCGCCGGCCTGGAGCCCGGCGACATCATCACGGAGTTTGACGGAAGAGAGGTCGGGACGTCGGCGGACTTGCCCCCGATGGTCGGCCGCATGCGGGCCGGCAGTGAGGTTGAACTCACCGTGATTCGCGCCGGGGAGACCCGGACGGTGGAAGTGACGCTGGGCGAGTTGCCCGAGGACATGGACTCCGACGGTGACTCCGGTGAAACGCAGAAGGAACGCGAGCAAGACGATACCCGCGAGCAGTCGTACTTCGGCATGGAGCTGCGGGACCTTCGGGACGATGAGCGCAGCGAACTCGAGCAGGGTGGCGTACTCGTTGAGTCCGTCTCCGGGGGCGCCGCAGCCAGCGCAGGTATTCGTCCCGGCGATGTCATTACCATGCTTGATCAGCAGCGGGTGGAATCCCTCGAGGCATTCCGAGCCATCGCCGAGGACCTGGAGTCCGGACGCGTGGTGCCGGTCCTGGTGCTACGCGATGGTTCGCCACGATTCCTGCCCATGCGCCTGCCAGAAGAGGACTGAACGCGTACAATAGGCGGTCTTTACGGGCCGAGGCTGATTCACGTGCCCCTAGTGCCCTGTAACTGAAACTCGTACGATTGCTGCGCCCCAAGGGGCCGGTATTGCAAGGCCGCGACGCGAAGGCGTGGCGAGACCACGTCGAGCGGCGCCAGCGTCGCAAGACCGGCCCGTTGGGGCGCCCGCAGGGAGGCTCTGCCGCGTCGCCAGCGCCGCTGGCGCCTCCTCGACGTAGCCTCACTACGCTTTCGTCGACGCGCCTTGCTCTGACGACGCGGCAGAGCCTCATCAATCGTACGAATTTCAGTTACAGGGCACTGGTGGGGCACGTTTGCTTTGGGCCAACCGGCCGTCAATCAAGGGGTGGCATGAAACAGATACGCAATTTCTCCATCATCGCTCATATCGATCACGGCAAATCGACGCTGGCCGATCGCCTGATCGAGCACTGCGGCACGCTGAGTGGGCGGGAAATGAGCGAGCAGGTCCTGGATTCCATGGACCTGGAGCGCGAGCGCGGCATCACGATCAAGGCCCAGAGCGTTTCGCTGGAGTACCACGCCCGTGACGGCAACACCTACCAGTTGAGCATTATCGATACGCCGGGGCACGTGGATTTCTCCTACGAGGTTTCCCGGTCGCTGGCGGCGTGTGACGGGGCGTTGCTTGTCGTGGATGCCTCCCAAGGGGTGGAGGCGCAAAGCGTCGCTAATTGCTACACCGCGGTCGGCGAAGGCCTGGAAATTCTGCCGGTACTCAACAAGATCGATCTGCCATCCGCGAACCCGGATGAAGTGCTCCAGCAAATCGAGGAGATCATCGGTCTGGAGACGGATAACGCGCTCATGATCAGCGCGAAGACGGGCCAGGGCATTGAGGACCTGCTCGAGGCAATTGTCGCGCAGGTGCCCGCGCCTCGAGGCAAGCCGGAAGACCCGCTCAAGGCCCTGATCATGGACTCGTGGTTCGATAATTACCTCGGCGTTGTCTGTCTGGTGCGCGTGTTCAACGGCCGCATCAGCGTTGGCGAAAAAATCCAGGTGATGTCCACCGGGCGCGAGTTCCAGGTCGATTATCTGGGCATGTTCACGCCCAAGAAAAAGCCCATGAAATCCCTGGAGACCGGCGAGGTCGGCTTCGTGGTCGCGGGTATCAAGGACATTGACGGCGCCCCGGTGGGCGATACGCTCACGCACAAATACGCCCCCTGTGCGGAACGCGTCCCGGGGTTCAAGCGCGTTCAGCCGCGGGTGTTCGCCGGCATGTTCCCCATTAGCTCCGAGGACTACGAATCCTTCCGCGACGCGCTGGGCAAGCTCCGATTGAATGATGCCTCGCTCCAGTACGAGCCGGAAAACTCCGCTGCCCTCGGGTTTGGCTTTCGTTGCGGTTTCCTGGGCATGCTCCACATGGAAATCGTCCAGGAGCGCCTGGAGCGCGAATACGGGCTGGAGTTGATCACCACCGCGCCCACCGTGGTCTACGAGGTCCACACCAAAGCCGGTGACGTACTGAACATGAGCAACCCGGCGTCGCTACCGCCGGTGCACGAGATCGAGGACATCCGCGAGCCCATTATCAAGGGCAACGTCCTGGTGCCGCAGGATTACGTGGGTGCCGTGATTGCCTTGTGCGAGGAAAAGCGGGGTAAACAGCGGGACATGCAGTTCGTGGGCAACCAGATCGCGTTGACCTACGAGCTGCCGCTCAGTGAGGTGGTCCTGGATTTCTTCGACCGCCTGAAATCCGCCAGCCGCGGCTTCGCCTCGTTTGACTACGAGCTGGCGCGCTTCCAGTCAGAGGATCTCGTGCGTCTGGACGTGCTGATCAATGGCGACCGTGTCGACGCCCTGGCGCTGATCGTGCACCGGGACCACGCCCACCGGCGTGGCCGTGAACTCACGGAGCGGCTGCGCGAGTTGATCCCGCGGCAGATGTTCGAGGTCGCCATCCAGGCTGCGGTGGGCAATCACATTGTCGCGCGCTCCACGGTAAAGGCCATGCGCAAGAACGTGACGGCGAAGTGCTACGGCGGCGATGTGACCCGCAAGCGCAAACTCCTGGAAAAGCAGAAGGAAGGCAAAAAGCGGATGAAGCAGGTGGGCAAAGTGGAGATCCCGCAGGAGGCCTTCCTGTCCATCCTTCAGGTCAACAACAACGATTAGTGTCCTGTCCCAGGAACTCGTAGGACCGAGGCGCCGCAAGGGCCGGTATTGCAGGGCTGTGACGCGGACGCGGGTTGAGCCCACAGTAGAAGGGTGCCAACGCCGCAAAACCGGGGCGTCGGGGCACACGGAGGCGTTGCGCCTCTGTTTGTGACGTCGCGGCGCCTTCGTTGACGCGCCTCGCTGTGGCGACGCCGGAGCCTCATCAATCCTACGAGGCTCTGGGATAGGATCCTAAAAACAGCTGTACGAGCGCGCGGAGACACGCATGTTGCTGGATTTTGAATTCCTGCTGGTGGCGCTAGCGGCAATCACGCTAGTCACTGTGGGCTGGGCAGCGGTGTTACGGCGCCGTCGCCGGGCAGCGGGCCAGCCGGAGCCGGAGAAGGAGAATTGGTGGGTTGACCTGTGCCGATCACTATTGCCAGTGATCCTGATTGTACTGGTGATCCGCTCGTTCCTTGTCGAGCCCTTTCGCATCCCCTCGGG
>JAWOFB010000023.1:0-4203 GCA_046482445.1 Ectothiorhodospiraceae bacterium
CGAGGAGCACAACAACTACGGCGTGGACTTCATCGAGGCCACTCGCTGGATCAAGGACAACCTCCCCTACGCCCGGGTCTCCTGTGGCCTGTCGAACCTGTCCTTCTCCTTCCGCGGCAACAACGCCGTGCGCGAAGCCATGCACTCGGCCTTCCTGTATCACTCCATCAAGGCCGGCCTGGACATGGCCATCGTCAACGCCGGTCAGATCGAGGTCTACGACGACATCGACGAGGAGCTGCGCGAGCACGTCGAGGACGTCATCCTCAACCGGCGCGATGACGCCACCGAGCGCCTGCTGGACTTGGCCGAGAGCTACAAGAACCAGGGCGGCAAGAAGAAGGAAGAGGACCTGGCGTGGCGCGAACAGCCGGTGGAAAAGCGCCTGGAGCACGCCCTGGTCAAGGGCATCGTCGATTACGTCGAGGATGACACCGAGGAAGCCCGCCAGCATGCCGAGCGCCCCATCGACGTCATCGAAGGGCCGCTCATGGACGGCATGAACGTCGTCGGCGACCTCTTCGGCGAGGGCAAGATGTTCCTGCCCCAGGTGGTCAAGTCCGCCCGTGTCATGAAAAAGGCCGTGGCGGTGCTGCTGCCCTATATCGAGGCCGAGAAGAAGGAAGGCGACAAGCCCGCCGCCCACATCCTCATGGCCACGGTGAAGGGCGACGTCCACGACATCGGCAAGAACATCGTCGGCGTCGTGCTCCAGTGCAACAACTTCAAGGTCACGGACATCGGCGTGATGCAGCCCACTGAGACCATCCTGGACACGGCGATCAAGGAAGACGTGGATATCATCGGCCTGTCGGGGCTGATCACGCCGTCGCTGGAGCACATGGTGCACGTGGCCAAGGAGATGGAGCGCCGGGAGATGAAGCAACCGCTGCTCATCGGCGGTGCTACCACCTCGCGTGTACACACCGCCGTCAAGATCGACCCGAAGTACACCAACGAGGTCATCTACGTGAAGGACGCCTCAAGGGCGGTGGGCGTTTGCTCCAACCTGCTCAGCGAGACCAAGCGCAAGGAGTACGTGGAGCAGCTCAAGGACGAGTACGACAAGGTCCGCGAGCAGCACGAGGCACGGCAGAAGAAGCAGAAGTGGGTCCACATCGACAAGGCGCGGGAGAATGCCACGCCGGTCAACTGGGACGGCTACGAGCCGGTCAAGCCCAGCCAGCTCGGCATCCAGGTCCTGGAGGACTACCCGCTGGAGACGCTTGTCGATTACATCGACTGGACGCCGTTCTTCAAGAGCTGGGAGCTGGCCGGGAGCTATCCCAAGATCCTGGAGGACGAAGTGGTCGGCGAACAGGCCACCAAGGTCTTCAATGACGCCAAGGCCATGCTCCAGCAGATCATCGACGAGAAGTGGCTGACCGCGCGGGCCGTTTTCGGCATCTGGCCGGCCAATGCCGTGGGCGACGACACCGTGCTCTACACGGACGACTCGTGCCAGGAGGTGCTCACCACGCTGCACCACCTGCGCCAGCAGAACGAGAAGCCGGAAGGCCGGCCGAATCAGAGCATCGCGGACTACGTCGCGCCCAAGGAAACCGGCAAGACCGACTACATCGGCGCATTCGCCGTCACCGCCGGCATCGGGATCGACGAGCATATCCAGCGCTTTGAGGCGGATAACGACGACTACAACAGCATCATGCTCAAGACGGTGGCAGACCGGTTGGCCGAGGCCTTTGCCGAGCACCTGCACGAGCGCGTGCGCAAGGAGTTCTGGGGCTATCAGCCGGACGAGAACCTGGCCAATGAGGATCTCATCAAGGAGCGCTACCAGGGCATTCGGCCCGCGGCTGGCTACCCGGCGTGCCCGGACCACACGGAAAAGGACCTGCTGTGGGATCTCCTGGAGCCGGAACAGCGCATCGGCCTGACGCTCACCGAGAGCAAGGCCATGGTCCCCACGGCGGCGGTGAGTGGCCTGTACATCGGCCATCCGGACAGCACCTACTTCGGCCTGGGTAACATCTACCAGGACCAGGTGGAGGACTACGCCAAGCGCAAGGGCCGCTCCAAGCGGGAGATGGAGAGCTGGCTGGCGCCGAACCTGGGCTACCAGGCCGACGACTAACGCCAGCCCGCATCAACTGGGTGCGACACGCAAGCGCCCCCGCCCACCCGGGCGGGGGCGCTTTTCGTTCCAGGATGGGGGACGCTGCTTACCGGGCTGGTTTCAGGATGCGCCCCGGAAACGGCGCTCGGCGATGCGGTCGGCAATCACCTCCGGCGGCTCACCGGTGGCACCCGCCTCACGGAAGACCTGGTCCAGGGTGTCGGCAATGCCCAGTACACGGCGCCGCACCTCGCCACCGTCGTAGACACCCCACTGGGCCGCGACCTCAATCACGCCCCCGGCGTTGATCACGTAGTCCGGCGCGTACAGGATGCCGCGCTCGTGGAGGCGACGGCCGTGTTCCGGGCGTTGTAGCTGATTGTTCGCGGCACCGGCGACGACCGGGGCGGTCACCTCCGCGAGCGTGCGGTCATTGAGGGCGCCCCCGAGCGCGCAGGGCGCAAAGACATCGACATCCGCCGCATGGATGGACTCGGGCGGGCGGACCTCGGCGCCAAAGACCTCCTGTGCCCGGGCCACGGCTTCCTTGCGCACATCGCTGACCACCAGCCGGGCACCGGCCTCGTGTAGATGCGCCGCGAGGCGATCACCGACACTGCCCAGGCCCTGGACCGCCACCCGGCAACCGGTCAGTGATTCGGCCCCCAGGCGATGACGTACCGCCACCGCCATGCCGCCGAACACGCCCAGCGCGGTGGCCGGCGAGGGATCACCGCTGTGATCAGCGGCCGCGGCCACAGGCAGACCGGTCAGATACCGCGTCTCCTCCGCGAGAACGCGCAGGTCCGCCACGGCGATCCCGGCATCCTCGGCAGTGATATAACAGCCACCCTGGCGCTCCACGAACCGCCCCATGGCGCGCAACAGCGGTTCACGCTTATCCCTTGCCGGATCGCCGATGACGACGGCCTTGCCGCCGCCGTGGGGCAGTCCGGCCATGGCATTTTTGTAGGTCATCCCGCGGGACAGGCGCAGGACGTCGGTCAGCGCCTCCCGGGAGGAGGGGTACGGCTGCATGCGCAAGCCGCCCAGGCCCGGTCCCAGGCGCGTGTTGTGGACCGCGACAATGGCCTGGAGACCGCTGTCGGCATCAAAGCCGAAGGACACGTGTTCATGGTCGTCGAAATCCGGGTCGTCGAACACCGCCATGGATTGTTGCCACCTCACCTCGGCTTAGGACTCCGGCGCCAGGCCCTCAGGGGGTTGGGCCTCGTAGCGCCGCAAGTCGTCACGCAGCCACTCCGGGACGGGAGCCGGCGCGCCGTCCCGGAAATCGAACCACACCATCACGGTCCGTGCCGTTGCCGCCAGGGCACCGCTGCTCGCCGCCACCATGGTCTGCTCCAGGGTCAAGCTGGTGCGCCCCAAAGATGCGGTACGGGTGTGAATCCGGGTCGTCTCCGGGTGCTGCAGTTGCTGGCGGAAACTGCACTGGAGGTCCACCAGAACCGGAGCCTCAAGGGCCGGATCCAGGGTCTGGCTGCACAGGGCCTGGAAGTAGGCAATGCGCGCATCCTCGAAATAGCGCAGGAAAGCCACGTTGTTCACGTGCCCGAAGGCATCCTGGTCCCCCCAGCGGGTCGCCAGTGCATGCTCGTGGCGGAAGTCCTCCGTACCGGTAACGTCGCCCGTTTGTTCGCTGGTACCGCTCACTGCTCGCCCTCATCATCACTTGAATCGAGCAAGCGTGTGGCCTCCACCTCGCGCAGCTCGGGTTGGCCGAGCTCGTCCAGGCCGTTGCTCCGGATCATGCCCTGGATCTCCTCCACATAGGCGGCACCGCGCTCGGAGTAGCGCTCCAGACCCTGGGATAGCTGGATGCCGGAGACACCCTTGCCGCGGTCGCGGAACTCGGCGCGGCGCTGGCGCAGGGGCTCATACGCCGAGCCGATGTTAATCGTATAGAGGTAATTGCGCACGGAGGCACGCAGATCCGGGAACACCCGCACAAAGTGGCTCGCACCCTCGGCGCGACGCTCCGGACGCAGCCCGTGTTCCGGATCCCAGGTCCAGACGCCGAACAGGTTATTGGCCTCTTTGGCAAAGCGCGAGCGCCCCCAGCCACTCTCGTTGGCCGCCTGCGCCATAGCCATGCTCGGCGGCAC
>JAWOFB010000025.1:0-3814 GCA_046482445.1 Ectothiorhodospiraceae bacterium
CATCTACATCCGTCAGTCAGAGGCCCTGGGTCTGGGTCATGCGGTCATGTGCGCGGAGCCGGCGGTGGGTGACGAGCCGTTCGCGGTGATTCTCGCCGACGACCTGATTGATGATGGGGACGGCGATGGCTGTCTCGCTCAGATGGTGGCGCGCTACGACGAGCAGGTCGCCAGCATCCTCGGTGTGCAGCGGGTACCGCACGATCAGGTGGATCGCTATGGCGTGGTCGATGTCGAGCCCGTGGCCGAGCGGCTGGGCCAGCTCAAGGGCATTGTCGAAAAGCCCGATCCGGCGGACGCACCTTCTGACCTTGGCGTGGTCGGCCGCTATATCCTCAATTCCAGCATCTTCAACAAGCTGCGCCAGACTCGCCCGGGCTCCGGTGGTGAGATCCAGCTCACCGACGCCCTGGATGCCCTACGCCGGGACGAGCCCGTGCTGGCCTACGAGTTCATGGGCACGCGCTATGACTGTGGCGACAAGCTCGGTTACCTTCAGGCCACGGTGGAGTATGGCCTGAAGCACCCGGAGCTTGGTCCCGCGTTCGCCGACTACCTCGCCCGGCGGGGGTGATCAGAAGCTGTAGCGCAGGCGCGCATACAGGTTGCTGTTGTCCTCCAGCTGGGTGTGGAATGTCCACTCGTCCTCCCCGCCGAACAGATTCCCGCCGACGGTGCCGAACAGCCGATCACTGAATCGGTAGCGCGCCCGGGGACGCAGGTAATAATCCGCGTCCGAGGGCGAGACAAAGCTGAACAGTGACAGTGTCAGATCCTGCTGCATCCCCTGCCAGGTGATGCGATTGGTGATCAGGTGGCGATACTCGTCCGGCGCGTAGGGGCGCTGCGCATCCGGCGTGGCGGCGACCAGCGCGTCGTGGTCCTGGGTCCACTCCAGGTAGTACTGCCAGCCCAGGGTCAGATTGCCCACCGGCTCGTGGGTAAAGCCCGCGAGGAAGCGTAACTGGTCATTGGGCCGATTGGGGTCGGTCCCTTGGCTGTCCTCAGCGTCGTACCACGCCGTCTCCAGATTGCCGATTCCCTCGCCAATGGGCCGACGGACACTGGCACCAAAGGCGTTCAGGCGCGGGAAATAGGGCGTCTGGCTGTTGGGCTCCTGGGCGCTCGGTTGCTTGTCATAGCCGCTGTAGGCGTACCCGGCGTACTCGGTGCCATTCACGGTTTGATGGATGCGCAGGGCGAATTCGCTGTCGTCACCCAACAAGTCGCGGTCGGCGGGATCGACCGGTGCTGCCGTGCGCTCGCCGAGGGCGGGCGAGAAATACGACAGGCGTTTTCCCTCGATATAGCGATTGGGCGCGGCCACGGGCATCCAGACGAATTCCACGTTCACCGGGCCGTACCAGGACAGGCGCAGGGCATCACTCGGCGCTTTGAGGTACTCATCATCGCGGCCGCTGAAAAACGAGACGTAGTCCTTGGGGAAGAGATCGTTGAGGAAGACGAGATCACCCGTGCCCCAGGTGAGCGTCTGCCGGCCGGCACGGACGTCCACCTGCTCGGTGAGCGTTCCGGACAGGGCGGCCTCGCGCAGATCGCCCCGGCCGCCATCCTCGACACCATCGGCCCAGACATCCCCTTTCAGGGTGGCGTCGAAATCGCCGATCCGGCGCTCGGCTTCCAGTTGCACGCGGAGCTCATTGAGGGTGGCGTCTTCGTTGATTGCCTCGTCACTGCGGAGACGGCCGGCGTAGCCGCCCTCGACAAACCCGTACCACTGCCAGCCTTCTGACTCCTCCGCCCACGGATCATCGCCCCAGTCATCGGCCTCGGCACCATTGTCAGGCGCTTCAGCGGCCCAGGGGTCGCCGCTGTCGGATTGTGCCGGGGCCAGACCGGGGAAAACGAGAGCCAGTCCGGTCAGCAGTGTGAAC
This sequence comes from Ectothiorhodospiraceae bacterium, assembly GCA_046482445.1. Lineage (GTDB taxonomy): Bacteria > Pseudomonadota > Gammaproteobacteria > Nitrococcales > Aquisalimonadaceae > Aquisalimonas. Next base: position 1,896 of record JAWOFB010000025.1, read on the forward strand.
ACCCATTGACGCGTCTTCATCGTCGGCCTCCCGGCTACCGGCGCAGCCACTCGCGGGGCGGATTGCGCAGCGAGCGCTCGCTGAAGATGTCATCGGGCAGGCCGATGTCGTACTCGGCGTAGCGGAACTGGGTGATCGTCTCACCGCCGCTGTCGAGATCCTGCATGCGGACCTCGGTGCCGGTCGGATAACCATCGATGGTCTCAACCTCGGTGACCTCCATGCGGCGGTAAATCTCGCCGGATTCGCGCTGGTAGGCCGTTCGCATCGGCAGCATCGTCTCGCGGTCGATCCAGGTGCGGTAGCGAGCAAACTCCACGTCATCCGGCCGCCGCGGCGTGCTCTCGATCACATAGTAGTCTTCGCTCGTCTCGACCAGCTCGTGGCGATCCTCACCGGTGTCTCGGCCCGAAATATCCTCGTAGTAAAAATGCGAGCCGACAAAGCTGGTGCGCTTGTCGCCGGAGGAGATCCGCTTCACCAGATCAAGCCCGGGCAGATAAAGCCAGCGGTCGTCAGAGCCACCCACCTGTTTTTCCACTCGAAAGACCGTGCCGCGGATATCCGCCGGGCGACTGAAGACGACCAGGTAGCGCTGATCGCCGCCGTCCTCCACGTCCTTTCGCAGCAGGGTGAACTGCCGGCGCTGGCGATTGCCGTCGTCATCGGCGATGAGCATGCGTGCGGCTGAGCGGCCGTCATCTCCGGCGTAGTACGAGGCCTCATTGGCCGCCTCGACGATGGCCACCGGGTCGGTCATCTCCTCGGCGAGGGCGGGCGTCATCCCCCAGGCCAGGGCCAGGCCCAGTCCGATGGCAGTGCGCTTGAAGAAAGGGGCGTCAGTCATGTCCTGTCCTCCGTAGTGGATGAGCCAGCCGGCTGCGTATCCGGCATCAGCCAGCCCTGCAGCAGGCGCAGAAGGGCCGGCAGCAGGATGATCGAGGCGAGGGCCGAAGCCGCCATGATGCTCGCCAGGAAGATCCCCACCGTGTTGTAGGGCACCAGCGGGGCCGCGAGCAGGGGCAGGAACCCGACGGCGATGACAATGGCATTACGGCTGATCGCCCGTGCGGGTTCCTTGAACATGCGCGTCATCGTCTCGGTGAAGCGCCCGGTCACGCGGTAGTTTTCTCGGGTGCGCTCAATGAAGTGGATCGCAAAGTCCACGGACAGCCCAAGGGTGAGCGAGGAGAGCACGGCGATGGGCATGTCGTAGTACTTTCCAATCAGCCCGACCACGCCATAGATCAGCGCAATGCTGACGGTCAGCGGAATCATGGCCAGCAGCCCGAAGACGATCGAGCGGAAGAGGGCGAGCATCATCACCGCGACCATGACCCAGGCAATCGCCAGACTCTGGGCCATGCCCTTCACCATGGCGTCCTGCCAGACCACATTGATGTAGTTCAGCCCGCCCCAGCTCATGGACACCCCGTCCGGCAGCGGGTTCTCGGCCACATAGGCCTCGGTGCGCTCCATCACCGCCTGCATGTCCTGATTGTCGCCACTGCTGAGCTGCAGCCAGAGGTTGGTTGCCTGGTAATCCGGCGTCACCGTGCGCCACAGGTCCTGCGGCCGGTGTGAGCCCTGGAAGCTCAGGATGGTCTGGGCGACGGCCTGGCGGCTCTCCGGGATGCGGTAGTCGCTGTCTTCACCGCTGCGCAGTTCCCGGTAAACGGTGCGCACCAGATCCGCGAGGGTGTTGACCTTGCCCACCGAATCACTTTCAACGAGGTGATCCTGCAGGCCGGCGATGTAATCCAGTGATGCCGGGCGCTTGAAGTAGTTCAGATCGCCCCGGGCATCATCGACGAGGGCGAGCATTTCCTCCCAGAACGGATAGGCCGCGTCATCGGCGGCGAACATCTCATCCTCAACGGCCAGGCTGATCTCTTCGAGCCGCCGTTCGAAGTCGTCCG
>JAWOFB010000356.1:0-4305 GCA_046482445.1 Ectothiorhodospiraceae bacterium
CACGGGTTCCCCCGTGGCTATCTGATGCGGGCCAAGCAGGTGCGCGGTTTCCAGACCGGCGCCCATGTCCGCGCCGTTGTGCCGAATGGCCGCAAGGCCGGGGTCCATGTGGGCCGAGTGGCTGTGAGGGCGTCGGGCTGCTTCAATATCCAGACGCCGGGAGGCGTCGTGCAAGGGATCAGCCATCGCCATTGCACGCTCACGCAGCGTGCCGATGGCTATGGCTATTGTGTTCAACCGAAGATAGCAGCAACCAAAGCGGAGGAAGCGAGAACAAAGGCCGCCTGACGGCGGGTGCTATCCCTCCCCGCCCTGAAGGACGGGGTTTCTCGCACTTATGTGATGACGACGCAGCCTAGCCGCGAACTCGAGACCTTCGCCAACCCCCAGCCGGAACGGGACTACACCATCCGGATGCACATACCGGAGTTCACGTGTCTTTGCCCCAAAACCGGGCAGCCGGACTTTGCCACCATTCATCTTGAGTATGTGCCGGAAGCCCGCTGCGTGGAACTCAAGTCGCTGAAGCTGTATATGTGGTCGTATCGGGACGAGGGTGCCTTCCACGAGCAGGTCACTCACGATATTTTGAGCGATCTGGTCAGTGCCACGGAACCACGCTTTATGCGCGTCACCGCTGCATTCAACGTGCGAGGCGGGATCGACACAACGGTCATCGCCGAGCACCGGGCGCCGGACTGGACGCCGCCCACGCCGGTAACCCTGCCCTGACGCGACGCGGCAAAAGGGGAGTCACGCCATGAACCGCGACGACAGCCTCCCCGATGGCGCGGCACCGGCCGATATTCGGGTGATCCGCGCTGATGGCACGATGATTCATGCGTCCAGCGGCAACCTGGTCGAGCGCGGTCTGGCGGTGGTATTGGAGTCACCGCTTGAGGCCGGGGAGGCGGTAACAGTCCGCGCACTGCTCCCCGACCACGAGGCCCGGCTGCTGGTCCCCGTGCGCCTGGACTGCCGTGTCAACCATCAGGTGGCACTTGCCGACGGCGCCAACCGGTTTCGCGTGGCCTTGTCCGTCACCCACCTGGAACCCGCGGATCGCCGTCGCCTGCTGACTTTTATACGGCAGGCAAGCCGCCGGACGGGGACTCTGGATGGCAGCGGCGAGGGCCGTGCGTGACATCCAGCGTGGCGTATCGGGGGCGCTTCGCACCGAGCCCCACGGGGCCACTGCACTTTGGCTCCCTGATCACGGCGCTGGGCTCCTACCTGGAGGCACGGCGGCACGGCGGTGAATGGCAACTGCGGATCGATGACATCGACCCGGCCCGCGAGCAACCCGGCGCCGCCGACGCCATTCGCCGGACGCTGGAGCGCTTAGGCCTGGAGCACGACGGCCCTGTTGTGTTCCAGAGCGAGCGCAGCGAGGCCCATGCCAGCGCCATCGCGCAACTGGCGAATCAGGGCAGTGCGTTTGCGTGCGGCTGCACCCGCAAAATGGTGCTGCGCGGGGGGACCCGCGGACCCAACGGTGTTCTCTATCCGGGCACCTGCCGTAATGGCCTGCCCGAGGGACGCAGCGCCCGCACATGGCGTGCTCACGCCCGTGGCGTGATCACCATCGATGACGCACTACAGGGGCACCACCGATGCGACCTGGCCGAGTCGGTGGGCGATTTCCTCATCCAGCGTGCTGACGGCTGGCCCGCCTATCACCTGGCTGCGGCCGTAGACGACACAGCCGCCGGCATCACCCATGTCGTACGCGGCTTCGACCTGATGCTGTGCACCCCGCCGCAAGTGCACCTGATGCATGCACTCGCAGCGCAGCCGCCGCGTTACGCCCACCTGCCACTGGCGTGCGACCGAGATGGCCGCAAGCTCAGCAAAGTCAACGGCGCCACAGCCATCGATGACACACAGCCCGCTCAGGCGCTGGTTGCAGGGCTGAACTTTCTACAGCAGGCACCACCCGACGAACTCCGGCAAGCGCCACCCGCCGAAATCCTGGCCTGGGCCCGGCACCACTGGGAACCAGCAAGGCTGGTCGGCGTTGAGCAGGCTGTGGCGGCTCCAGATGCGCTGGCAACAGGGCGCGACTGAACGGGCAAAAGCGACGTGATCCGATCTGCTTCACGCGCAGGCTCTCGCCTGCGCGAGACCGGCGTGCTACCTTTAGTAACACTACCCGCAAACCGTTATACCAGCGAGAGGTCGCCGCCATGCCCCACGCCCAGGAAAACAGCGCCGGCAGCCTGAGCGTGCTCCTGTTCTTGCTGGGCGTGTTCCTGCTGGCGTCCCCGTTCGCGAGCTGGTGGTTGAGCGTCGGCGCTCCCTGGCTCACGCCCTGGCTGCTCTGGGGGGTCCTCATCGGACTGGCGGGCTTGGTCACCGCGCGCGCCGGTCACTATGACGCTTGAACTCGGGACGCTATCGGCCTTTGCGGTCGGCTACTTGCTGCTGCTGTTCCTGATCGCGCACGCGACGGACCGGGGCTGGCTGCCGCGCAAGCTGACGCGCAATCCGGTTGTCTACGTGCTCTCCCTGGGCGTTTACGCCACGACCTGGAGCTTCTACGGCAGTATTGGCTTCGCCGAGACCCAAGGCCTGAATTTCCTGACCATCTATCTGGGTGTCAGCCTGGCATTCTTGCTTGCGCCCGTGCTGCTGCTGCCGCTGTTGCGGCTCACCCGGACCTACCAGCTCACGTCCGTGGCGGACCTGTTCGCGTTTCGCTTTAACAGCCAGCCGGCCGGCGTCATCGTGACGCTGTTCATGTGCGCCGGCATCCTGCCGTACATCGCGCTACAGATCCGTGCCGTGGCGGAATCCACCCAGGTCCTGACCCAGCAGGCGTCGCCGCAGGTATTCGCTTTCTGGTTCGTGCTGGTCGTGACGGTTTTTACAGTCATATTCGGCGCCCGGCACGTCTCGCCCCGGGAGCACCACGATGGGCTCGTCGCGGCAATCGCCTTCGAGTCCCTGGTTAAGCTGGCAGCGCTGTTGCTTGTGGCGGTGGTGGCCATGGGCCTGGCCTTCGGCGGACCCGTGGGCATGCAGCAGTGGCTAACGGCCAACCCGCAAGCCCTGGAAGCGCTGTACGCACCCGCCCGCGAAGGCCCCTGGGCAAGCCTGCTGGTTCTGGCTTTCGCCGCTGCGTTTTTGCTGCCGCGCCAGTTCCACATGCTGTTCGCGGAAAACCAGGACCCACGGCACCTGCAGGTCGCGTCCTGGGCATTCCCGCTGCTTTTGCTCATCATCACGCTGCCGGTACCGCCGATTCTGTGGTCAGCTCAGGTTCTGCAACCGGATGTGCCGGCGGATTACTACGTCCTGGGCATCGCCACGGCCAGCGGCTCGTCGGCTCTGACCGTTTTCGCCTACCTGGGTGGTATCGCGGCGGCCAGTGGCATGATCATCGTCAGTACGCTGGCGATGTCCGCCATGACATTGAACCACCTGATTCTACCGCTGGCGGGTCCGCAGCCGGGCCGCGACCTCTACGGGGGGCTGATCGGTGCCCGCCGCGTCCTCATGGTGGCCATCATCGCCGCCGGCTATGGCTTCTACCGCTTACTCGAGCCCACTGCCGGACTTGTTGCCTGGGGGCTGATTTCCTTTCTCGCCATTGCGCAGCTGTTACCCGGCATCCTCGCGACGCTGTTCTGGCCCCGGGCCACCAGCCACGGGTTTGTCGCCGGGCTGCTGGGCGGAGCCAGCGTCTGGACCTTTACCGTGCTTCTCCCGCCGGTCGCCGGCGAGACGGCGATGACGTGGCTGGGCTTCGCCGCCCCGGGGGACGGACCCGCAGCGAGCCACCAGTCAGCCACCTTCTGGTCCCTAGCCCTGAACACGTTGCTGCTCATCGGGGTGTCCCTGCTGACCCGTCCGGACGTGCGCGAACGCGAGGCGGCCAGTGCCTGCCGCGAACCCGAACCGCAGTTGCTCATCGAGGACCGCCGAGCCGATCAGCCGGAGCAGTTCGTCAAGCGGCTCGCCCCGGTTCTCGGCCGGGAAACCGCTCGCAAGGAGGTCGAGCGTGCCGTGCGTGAGCTGGGCATGAGCTGGCACGACCAGCGCCCCGCTCAGCTGCACGACCTCCGCGCCCAGGTTGAGCGCAACATCTCGGGCATGATGGGGCCGGTCCTGGCACGGATGATCGTGGACGAGCGCCAGCATCTGGATACCGAAAGCCGCTCCGCTCTGGCGCGCAACGTCCGCGTCATCGAAGAGCGCCTGGAGACCTCCCGGACCCGTCTGCGCGGCTTTGCGGCGGAACTGGATCAACTGCGCCGCTATCACCGGCAGGTCATCGAGGACCTGCCTCTCGGGGTCTGCGCC
>JAWOFB010000383.1:0-10529 GCA_046482445.1 Ectothiorhodospiraceae bacterium
AGAAGAGGCTATAGCAAACCACGTCGTTGTGATGGGCAAGCGTCAACAGGATGCTTTGCAGGATCCCGACCTCAACGGCGAGTATGAACAACTCATCGTCGAAGAGTACACCCGCACGATTGACGCGCTCGTGAATGCACAGCACGCCTTGTGTGATGCTCGCTGGGCGATCATGGAGCATGATGCCGACCGGGATACCGAAGTCTCTGAAGCGTTTGGTGACTTCGAAAGCCTCATGGAATCGCTCAAGAGTGACTGATGACGGAGGTTGGGCGGGGCGGCGTAGCCATATCAGCTATCCGCCACAAGAGTACATTTAAGCGTGATTACTGCGCACTCGACCCCCAAATTCGGAAGCAGGTAGACACCGCTCTTAAGAAGCTTCTCGAGGATCCGCGACCACCGGGGATTGGGTTTGAGAGGCTTCAAGGGCATCACAAGCCCGAAGTCTACACAATCCATGCAACCGGGAATTTCAAAATCTCGTTCGAGATAGATGGATCTGTAGCCATCCTCCGACGTTGCGGAAAACACGACTACATCGATCGAAAGCCTTAACGTTTCTTCCCTCAACAAAAACGCCCCGGACCGCATGGGTCTACTCTGGAGCAGTGATTGCTAGGACACTTTCGTTTGGCCGGAGCAAAAGGATGCACCCGACATTTACCCCTGAGCCTTCTGATTCTGCGATGGTCCCTGGTCGTGTTCTTCGCGGTCTGGACGCTGGAAAAGTTCATCAAGCCCGAGGCGGCCATCAACATCGCCGCGGCCTTCTACGGACTTGAACTCAATACGGCTATGGCCTACGCGACGGGCGCCATTCAGCTCGTTTTTCTGGTTCTATTTGCAATCGGCGCCTGGCGAACCTGGAGCTACGGCTTCTTTCTCGTCATTCACATGGTCAGTGTGCTCTCCAGCTACCAGCAGTTGCTGACACCGTATGACGGGTACAACCATTTGTTCCACGCGAGCATTCCGGCCCTCGGAGCCTTGGTTGTGCTTTTTCTTCTTCGGGATAGCGATTCTCTCCTGGTTTTGCGCACGCGTAAGTTCATGGGGGATTGACTGGTCCGAGGGTTTTGCCTCATCCGAGTGCGATGATGCGCCCTTGTGGTGCACCCCAGGATCAAGATGACGTGGATGAGTCGTTCAAGCGGCTGGCGTGGGTAGTAGAGCGTATGTGGCCTGGCACTTGCAATAGTACTTTTGCATTGCCGGGAGCTTTGCATCGTCCACGCGGTCCAGCCGCTGGACGCGATCTGACAATCGAGTATTAATGGGCTGCTAGGGTTCCGGTTCCCTGTGTGGAACGTCTGGTCCGAGAGCAGCCGACCTCTCTTCCGGGAGGGGTTACACGGCGGGACAAAAGCCCGGGAGGTCGTTCAGCGAGCTCCCGGCGTATGCCCACTTGTAGCCCCATGGGAGAGAGCCATGAGTAAGCGAACGAATACCACCCCGAAGGTCCTCGCAACGTCCGTGCTCACGTTGTCCATGGGCCTGACCGCGGTCTTTGGCCAGGCCCACGCCCAGGAGCGCGACAGCTTCAAGGTCGCCTGGAGCATCTATGTTGGCTGGATGCCCTGGGGCTATGGTGAGGCCGAGGGCATTGTCGATGACTGGGCCGAGCGCTACGACATTTCCATCGACGTCGTGCAGATTAATGACTACATCGAGTCCATTAATCTCTACACCTCGGGTGACTATGACGCCGTCACGGTCACCAACATGGATGCCCTGACCATCCCTGCCGCTGGCAACGTGGACAGCACCGCACTCATTGTGGGGGATTTCTCCAACGGCAACGACGGCGTAGTGCTCAAGGGCAACGACGAGCTCGAAGCCATTGAGGGCCGTTCGGTCCACCTGGTCGAGCTGTCCGTGTCCCACTACCTGCTCGCGCGCGCCCTGGAATCCGTGGGTATGAGCGAACGCGACGTCGACGTCGTAAACACCTCGGATGCCGACATCGTCGGGGCCTGGTCCAGCGATGATGTGCAGGCCGTGACTACTTGGAACCCGCAGCTCAACGAACTCCGTGGCCGTGACAACGCCAACGTGGTTTTCGACTCTTCGGATATTCCCGGGGAAATCATGGACCTGTTGGTCGTGAAAACGGATGTCCTCGAGGCCAACCCGGATTTCGGCAAAGCGCTTGTCGGGGCCTGGTACGAGATCGTCGCCCGCATGTTCGGTGACGACGAGCGGGCTCGTGAGGCTCGTGCGGCCATGGGCGAGGCGGCCGGCACCGATCGCGAAGGATACGAGGCACAGCTGGAGACAACTCGTTTCTTCCGCGAGCCCTCGGAGGCAGTGGAGTTCGTGGAAAGCGATCAGCCGGCCGAAACGATGGAGAACGTGCGTCAGTTCGCGTTCGAGCATGGACTTCTCGGTGAATCAGCCCCGAGCCCGGATTTCGTGGGCATTGAGCTCGCGGACGGGTCTGTTCTCGGCAGTGAAAGCAACGTGAACCTCCGGTTTACGGCCGAATACATGCGCATGGCCGCCGAAGACGAATTGTAAGGCCTGGCCCAGTGCCCGGCGCGGCTGTTCTGACAGCCGCGCCGGGTTGGAGAGTGTGCATGAAGCGCTTGATCAATCAGCGGCCAGGGCCGGTGGCTGGCTGGGCACTTGCCTTGCTGCCTTTTGCGGTTGCGCTTGCGACGTATGTCGTGGCTTCAGCGATTCGACTCGCCCAGAACCCGGATGACCCGGTTCTGCCGTCGTTACTTGCCATGGCCGAGGCGGTTCAGCGACTGGCAACCGAGCCCAGCCGTCGTTCTGGTGAACTGCTGTTCTGGCTCGATACGGGCGCCAGTCTGTCGCGGCTGGGCACTGGCGTTTTGGCTGCTGCGCTCGGGGGTTTGTTGATCGGTACGGTGACCGGGCTGATCCCCTATGTTCACCGCACCCTGTCGCCATTCATTACGGCCGTGGCCATGATTCCCCCGCTGGCGGTTCTGCCGATCCTGTTTATCGCGTTTGGAGTCGGTGAACTGGCCAAGGTTGTGCTGATTATTTTCGGTATCGCTCCGTTGATCACGCGGGACGTGCAGCAACGGGTTGAGGAATTACCGCGCGAGCAAATGGTCAAGGCCCAGACGCTGGGCGCATCCACCTGGCAGATTTTGCTTCGCATCGTCTTTCCCCAGGTTGTGCCGCGACTCCTTGACGCAACGCGGCTGGCGATGGGCGCCGGTTGGCTTTTTCTCATTGCATCCGAGGCTATAGCGGCCGAAGAGGGCCTGGGCTACCGGATCTTCCTGGTGCGTCGCTACATGGACATGGAAACGATTCTGCCGTATGTGCTCTGGATTACCCTGCTGGCTTTTCTTTTCGACTTGCTGCTGCGGGGCGTCAACCGAGTCCTGTTTCCCTGGTACGGCTCGGAGCGTCCGGCATGAGCAGTGTCAGGGCCAGGCGGTTGTGGAAGACCTACGGCACCGATGTGGTTCTGGAGAACGTTGACCTGACCGTGAACTCCGGTGAGTTCGTAACGATTGTGGGTCAGTCCGGGTGCGGCAAAAGCACGTTTCTGCGCATGCTGCTTGGGCAGGAGCGCCCCAGCCGGGGGGATCTGTTGCTCGACGGCGAGGCGATGCCCGACGAGCCCGGGCCGGACCGGGGGGTGGTCTTCCAGAAATACTCGGTGTTTCCGCATCTGACCGCTTTGGGGAACGTCATGCTCGGTGACGTGTTTCGCCGGGCTACCTGGACAACGGTGCTCGTCGGTCAGGCGCGGCGGCAAGCGCGGGAGCGGGCACGGGCAATGCTCGAAAGCGTCGGACTGGGGCAGGCGGCAGACAAGTATCCGGCGGAGCTCTCGGGCGGCATGCAGCAGCGGCTCGCGATTGCACAGGCGCTTATGAAGGATCCGGGCGTGCTGCTGCTGGATGAACCGTTCGGCGCCCTGGACCCGGGAATCAAGCGCGATATGCACGCCATGATCCGGGAGCTTTGGCGCAGCACGGGCATCACGATTTTTATGGTGACACACGATATCCAGGAGGGCTTTGAGCTCGGTAGCCGGCTGCTGGTCTTCGACAAGGTTCGTGATGATCCCCATGCGCCCGACGCCTATGGCGCCACCGTCACGTACGACATCCCGCTCGACCGGGCGGATCGCAGCACGCGGCGGGAGGTGACGAGTGCGGTTCAGGGGCCTTGATCGTCGGCATCTGACTCCGGATTCGGAACCCACACCTAACAGAGGAGAACGATATGGAACCCACACCCATCGCCGAGCACCGGGTCGTGCACCGGGATACTGTTCCGGGCGCACGGTACTGGTCGCTTGTGATTCGCACGGGTTACAGCCTCCGGCTCGTTGATCGCCACGGCGGCGCCAATGCAGCGACCCTGCTGTTCAATCCCGCCAATCCACTCGAGCGCTACTGCATGGCCGACACACTCAAGGGGCAGCACGTCTCGCGCCTGTGTGGCGGGGACATGCTGTTCTCGGACATGGGTCGAGCCATGATGTCGATCACCGGCGATACCGTCGGCTGGCATGATCCCATCGGCGGGATGACGGATGCGGCGATGATCCGGTCCCAGTACGGCGAGGCTAGCTTCCAGGATCACTGGAACGACTTCTATCGCAACGGCCGTGAGCTTTTTCTCATGGAGCTTGGCAAATGGGGGCTCGGCGAACGCGATCTGGTTCCGTGTGTGAATTTCTTCAACAAGGTGGCCGTGGCGGACGACGGCACCACACAGTATGAACCCGGCAACAGCGTGGCGGGGGATAGCGTCGATTTGCGCGCCGAAATGGACACGCTGGTCGTGATCAACACGGCACCGCATCCGTTGGCGCCGGGGCAGAGCTACCAGCCAGGACCCGTGGATCTCATGGTCTACCGCGCCGAGCCGGTGCGCGACGATGATCCCTGCGTCCACAAGCGACCGGAAAACGCCCGCGCCTACGCCAATACGCTCATCGCCAACTGCCAGGGGTCAATACAATGAACGGAATGAACCTGGTCGAAAGCCAGCTCAGCCCTGATGCCGCCCGGATCCGGCAAGTGGTGCCAGCCGGTGACTACTGGCTCCACCCCGTCCTGCGGGGTCAGACCCTGCGGATCGTTGATGTCCAGGGAAACCAGGCCGCGGATACGTTGTTTTATTCGTTGGCCAGTCCCGTTGCCGAAAAGTACAGCGCACTGGATACAGTCCGTCGCCAGGGCAACGTGTATCTAACAACGGGAACCGAACTGGTCTCCGATCACGGCAACGTCATGCTCACCATGACCGCGGATACCTGCGGCCGGCACGACACCCTTGGCGGCGCCTGTTCCGCCGAGGCGAACCAGATGCGCTACGCGCTGGATAAGAAACCGATGCACTCATGCCGGGACAACTACATCCATGCGGTCCAGGAACATCAGGAGTATGGCCTGACCAAGCGGGATATCGTGAGCAATATCAATTTCTTCATGAACGTCCCGCTCACCCCGGAGGGTGGCCTGAGTTTTCAGGACGGTCTGTCCGGGCCGGGCAAGTACGTGGAGATGCGAGCGGAGATGGACGTGCTCGCCCTCATATCCAACTGCCCGCAGCTCAACAATCCGTGCAGCGACTTCAACCCCACGCCGCTGGAGATGGTGGTCTGGGACCAATAGCGAGCCTGATGCGCGTCCCGACCTCCCTGTAGTGGACGCGCGATCCCGTCGGGGACGACCCCGGCGGCGACCGGATCCGGCGGGACGGCCCGCCCTTGCTACGAGGACCGTTCGATGTTCAGCAAGGTCCTGATCGCCAATCGCGGCGCGATTGCGTGTCGGATTATCCGGACGCTGCGGGCGCTTGGTGTCCCGTCGGTTGCCGTGTACTCGGACGCCGATCGGCACTCGCTCCACGTTCGCCATGCCGATGAGGCCGTTTGTATTGGCCCGGCCGCGGCCAGTGACTCCTATCTGAGCGCCGACGCCATACTGGCGGCCGCGCAGGCAACCGGTGCCCAGGCCATTCATCCCGGCTACGGGTTCTTGTCCGAGAACGCGGCTTTTGCCGAGGCCTGTGACGCCGCCGGCATCGCCTTTCTCGGCCCGACGCCGGAGCAGATTCGCGACTTCGGTCTCAAGCACAAGGCCCGCGCACTGGCCCGCGACAACGGGGTGCCCATGCTCCCGGGCACCGAGCTCCTCGCGGATCTCGAGGAGGCCGCTACAGCCGCCGGCGGCATCGGCTACCCGGTCATGCTCAAGAGCACCGCAGGTGGTGGTGGGATCGGGATGCAGCTGTGCCACGACGAGGCGGAGCTGCGCGAGGCGTTTGATTCGGTGCAACGTCTCTCGCAGAACAATTTCTCCGACGGTGGCCTGTTCCTGGAGAAATACATCCGTAACGCCCGCCACGTCGAAGTCCAGTTGTTTGGCGACGGCGCGGGTGCGGTGATCGGCCTGGGTGAGCGCGACTGCTCGCTGCAGCGGCGGAATCAGAAGGTGGTCGAGGAGACGCCTGCGCCCGGCCTCGCGCCGGAGACCCGGAGCCAGTTGCTGGACGCGGCCGAGGCCCTGGGGCGCGGTGTCGCCTACCGTTCGGCAGGCACAGTGGAATTCATCCTCGACGCCGATACCGAGTCCTTTTACTTCCTGGAGGTGAACACCCGGCTTCAGGTCGAGCACGGGGTGACCGAGGCGGTCACGGGCGTGGACCTGGTCGATTGGATGGTGCGCGTCGCGTGCGGCGAGTTGCCGTCGCTCGAGCGGCTTCGCCCGGAAGCCCCATCAGGGCACGCCGTCCAGGTGCGCCTGTACGCGGAAGACCCGGGCCGGGACTTCCAGCCGGCGACCGGCCTGCTCACGGAAGTGGTCTTCCCGGATGCTGCACGGGTTGAAACGTGGGTGGAGCGAGGCAGCGAAATCTCGCCGTACTACGACCCCATGATCGCCAAGGTCATTGTTCACGGGGCCGATCGTCCCGCGGCAATCGCGCGGCTCTGCGAGGCCCTGAAGGCGACTCACATCCACGGTGTTGAGACCAATCTGGAGTACCTGCGCCAGATCGCAGCCGATCCGGGTTTCATTCAGGGCGGTGTCACTACGCGGTATCTCAATGGTTTCACCTACCGGGCGGCGACCATGGAAGTCCTGGCGGCCGGTACGCAGACCACCGTGCAGGACTGGCCTGGCCGCGTCGGCTACTGGGATGTGGGTGTGCCGCCCTCGGGACCCATGGACGCGCTGGCGTTCCGGCTGGGTAACCGCATTGTGGGTAACGACTCCGGGGCCGCCGGGCTGGAGGTCACGCTGTCCGGGCCAACACTGCGCTTTAATACGGCTGCGGTGATCGCCCTGACCGGTGCACCCATGCCAGCGACACTGGACGGCGAATCGGTGGCGTTCTGGCAGCCAGTCACCGTGGCTGCGGGGCAGGTGCTCAAGATCGGGCAGCTGCGGGGTACGGGTGCCCGGGCGTACCTGCTGATTGCGGGTGGTCTGGATGTGCCCCTGCACATGGGCAGTCGGGCGACGTTTACCCTTGGGCGTATGGGCGGGCATGCCGCGCGTGCTCTGGTGCCGGGGGATATCCTGCATATCGCCAATCAGGCAATCGCGGAACCGGAGCGGCCGCACGCTGACATTGTGCCGGCTCTGGGCAGTCCCTGGACCCTGCGCTCGGTGTATGGCCCCCACGGCGCGCCGGACTTCTTCACGCCGCAGGATATCGAGACGTTCTTCGCGACGGACTGGCAGGTCCACTACAACTCCAGCCGCACCGGGGTGCGCCTGATCGGGCCGCGGCCGGAGTGGGCGCGCGATGATGGTGGTGAGGCCGGGCTGCACCCGTCCAACATCCATGACAACGCCTATGCCATCGGTACCGTCGACTTCACGGGTGACGTGCCGGTCATCCTTGGGCCGGACGGCCCGAGTCTGGGTGGTTTCGTTTGTCCGGCGACGGTGGTTAGCGCTGATCTTTGGAAGCTGGGACAGCTGCAGCCGGGTGATACCATCCGCTTCCAGCCCGTGTCCGTCGCCGAGGCGACACGGCTCGAGCGCGAGCAGGACGCCGCCATCGAGGCGTTACAGCCGGCTGTCCCCGAGACCGGCACGGTGGCGGATCTGGTATCACCGGTGCTCAAGCAGGAACCTCGGGATGGGCATCCGCTGGGCGTGACCTATCGCCCGTCCGGGGATCAGTATCTGCTGGTGGAATACGGCCCCATTGAGCTGGATCTGAACCTGCGCTTCCGGGTGCAGGCCTTGCTGGAGTGGCTCACCGAGCAGTCCATTACCGGCGTCGCCGAGATGACGCCCGGCGTTCGCAGCCTGCAAATCCATTACGACCCCAGGCGCCTGCCGCTGGAGCGGCTCATCGAGATTCTCGAGCAGGCCGAGGCGGAGCTGCGGGACCTGTCCGAAGCCGAACTGCCCTCACGGATCATCCACCTACCGCTGGCCTGGGACGACAGCCAGACGCAGCTGGCCACGCGCAAGTACATGCAGTCCGTGCGCAGCGATGCGCCCTGGTGCCCGCGCAACATCGAGTTCATCCGGCGCATCAATGGGCTCGAGAGCGAGGAGGCGGTGAAGCGAACCGTTCTGGACGCCTCCTACCTGGTGATGGGGCTGGGTGACGTCTATCTCTCGGCACCGCTGGCTACACCCGTGGATCCGCGTCATCGTCTGGTGACCACCAAGTACAATCCTGCCCGGACCTGGACTCCGGAGAATGCCGTGGGCATCGGCGGTGCCTATATGTGTATCTATGGCATGGAAGGCCCCGGTGGCTATCAGTTCGTCGGGCGGACGTTGCAGATCTGGAATCGCTACCGCGTCACGCCGGTGTTCCAGCGACCGTGGTTATTGCGCTTTTTTGACCAGATCCGGTTCTACGAGGTCTCCGAGGACGAACTCCTGGCCATGCGGGATGCCTTCCCGCATGGCGGCCTGGACATTGATATTGAAGAGACAACGTTCTCGCTCAAGCGCTATAACCAGTTCCTGGCGGATAACCAGGAGAGTATCGCCGCCTTCCGCGATCACCAGCGCGCGGCATTCGAGGCGGAGCGCCAGCGCTGGATCGCGGCCGGTCAGACGGAGGCGGCAACGGACCCGGAACCACCGTCAGCGACCGAGGATCGTGTTGCACTGGCCGCGGATGAATCCGCCATCGACGCCCATGTGCACGGCAGCGTCTGGGCCCTGGAAGTGGCTGAAGGCGACCGTGTGACCGCCGATCAGCCGTTGTTGGTCCTCGAGTCCATGAAAATGGAGATCCCGGTGACCGCCGGGATGGCGGGCACGGTTCGCCGGGTCCTCTGCCAGCAGGGGGAGGCGGTGGCACCGGGGCATACGCTTGTGGTGCTTGGGCCGGATGACAACCACACAGGCAAGGGGGCGTGATGCAGACGATTAGCGAGTTTCTTTCTGCCTACCGCGCCGACCGGACCCGCCCACGCGATGCGATCCAGGCGTTGATGGCGGGACTGCGCGCCAGCGATGAACGCAACGTCTGGATCCGGTTGCTCACCGATGACGAGCTGGAGCCGTACTTGCGGTGCCTGGAGGCCTCGGAGCCGGAGAGCTTGCCGTTGTTCGGGGTACCCTTTGCCATCAAGGACAACATTGACGTCGCCGGCATCCCCACCACCGCAGGCTGTCCCGACTTCGCGTACACACCGGCCGAGTCCGCCGTGGTGGTGCAGCGACTCGTGGCTGCGGGTGCCGTGCCGGTGGGCAAAACCAATCTGGACCAGTTCGCAACTGGCCTCGTGGGCACGCGGTCGCCGTACGGCGCCTGTGGCAACGCCTTTGATGCTCAAGCCCTCGCCGGTGGCTCCAGTGCCGGTTCCGGTGTCGCGGTGGCCCTGGGGCAGGTCGCCTTCGCCCTGGGCACGGACACGGCCGGGTCGGGGCGGGTGCCCGCGGCGCTGAACAACATCTTCGGCGTCAAACCGACGCGCGGTCTGTTGAGTATGCGCGGGGTGGTTCCCGCCTGTCGCAGCCTGGACACGGTATCGGTTTTTGCGACCACTGCGGGCGATGCCCGGGCCGTCCTCGACGCGGCCGCCGGCTTCGACGCGGAAGACCCGTACGCGCGCGCCGATGAGGTGCCGCGACTCGGGCGTGGCCGTATTCCGGATGCGGGTTTTTGCTTCGGGGTACCACGGGACAAGGATCTTGCGTTCTTCGGCAATGATGAGGCGCCGGGACTTTTCGGTGAGGCGGTGGCAGGGCTTCAAGCCATTGGGGGCACGCCGGTCCCGATCGACTTGAACCCCTTCCTGGAGGTCGCGCGGTTGCTCTATCAGGGGCCATGGCTGGCCGAGCGCTATGCCGCGATCCGCTCGTTCATCGAGAGCCAGCCCGATGCCATGGTGCCGGTGACATACGGGATCATTCATGCGGGCGGGTTTCCCCTGGCCGCGGATGCATTTGCAGGCCAATACCGCTTGCGGGAGTTACAACGCGTTATTGAGCGTGTGTGGGACGACATCGACCTGGTCATTACGCCCACGACCGGCACCACCTACACGATTGCCGAGGAAGCGGCGGAGCCGCTGGAACTCAACAGCCGCCTGGGTT
>JAWOFB010000297.1:0-5426 GCA_046482445.1 Ectothiorhodospiraceae bacterium
GCCGCTACGGAGCCCACGAACGACACCGCCTGCACGCGGCGATCGTCCAGCAGCTGGTCCACCTGGTCGCGGGCACCGTGGACCACTTGCAGGGTACCGGGCGGGAAACCCGCCTCCAGGAACAGCTCCGCCAGCCGAACCGGCGTCAGCGGGTCCTGCTCCGAGGGCTTGAGCACAAACGTGTTGCCACAGGCCACCGCCAGAGGGAACAGCCACAACGGGATCATGGCCGGGAAGTTGAACGGCGTGATGCCGACACAAACCCCCAACGGGCGACGGACGCTGTGGGTATCAATGCCCCGTGCCACGTCCTCGGTGGTTTCGCCCATCATCAGCGTGGGTATGGCGCAGGCGTGCTCGACCACCTCGATACCGCGCCAGACGTCACCACGCGCGTCGGCCAGCGTCTTGCCGGTCTCCCGGGCCAGTCCCTCCGCCAGGGCCTGGTGATGCTCCTTGAGCAGGGCCTGATAACGCAGCAAGTACCGCATGCGTTCCTGCACAGGCACCGAGCGCCACGAGCGAAAGGCTGCCTGGGCACCGGCCAAAGCCCGCTCCAGCTCGGCGTCCGTCGCCACCGGAACGTGCCCGATCACGGACTGATCCACCGGGTCGGTTACCGGCAACCACTCGTCGCTCGCGCTCTCGAGCCGTTCACCATCAATAACCAGCGGTACCAGCGTCTGCTCGCTCGTCGTCATGGCCCCCCCGGGCATGCGGGTTGATCCTGTCCGGATTGTAGCCGTCGCCACGCCAGAGCCGCCTGCCCGCTCAAGGCATGAGCAGCGACGCCGACCGACGATTCGGGATACGCCTCAACGACGCATCGCCAACTGCACCAGGTCAAAACGGAATGTCATCGTCGAAGTCGTCGGCCGGCTGGGAGGGCTCGGCGGGCGCGGATTCCTGACTCCGGCTGCCGCCGTCGCCGCCCCCCATGGGCGCACCGCCGCCACCACCACCGCCGCGGCTGTCGAGCATTTGCATGTCGTTGCCCACCACCTCGGTGGTGTAGCGATCCTGGCCGTCCTGGCCCTGCCACTTGCGGGTCTGCAGGCGGCCTTCGACATACACCTTCGAGCCTTTGCGCAGATACTCACCGGCGATCTCGGCCAGCTTGCCGAAGTAGACCACCCGGTGCCACTCGGTGCGCTCCTGCTGCTCGCCGGTCTGCTTGTCACGCCAGGAGTCCGTGGTGGCGAGGCGCAGGTTGGTCACCGCCGCGCCGCTGGGGCTGTAGCGCACCTCGGGATCCGCTCCCAGATTGCCGATCAGGATGACCTTGTTCACTCCACGGGCCATGTTCGTCCTCCAATACCTTGTTGAATGGGCCCGAACGCCGCGGCTTCCCTGCGACGCCCGAACGGGCAATGTAGCGCTTCTGCGGCCTGTACGACAGCGCTCACCCTTCTGCGGCGGCTCCCTCGCGACTGTCCGGCACCTGGGCCATACCGGGCAGGACCATCAACCAAACGACGCTGACCAGACAGCCGGCGAGCAACACCCAGGCCGTACCCGCAAGGCCCTGGACGATGCCACCCACTGTCCCCCCGAGGAAGGCACCGGCGAACTGCGCACTGGCATAAACGCCCATGGCGGTCCCCTTCGACACGGCCGGGGCGTAGCGCGAGATCAACGCCGGCAAGGTCGCTTCCAGTACATTGAAGGCAGCGAACCACAGCCACAGGGCAACCAGCAGGGCTGCTGACGTCCCGGCGGAGGCAAGCCCCAGCTGGGCGAGTGTCAGAGACACAACGGCGCCGAACAGCACGCCGCGGTGCCACCCCAGTCGCTCGCTGCAGAGAATCGCCGGCACCAGGGCGACCACCGACAGCAGGAGCACGGGCACGTAGACCAGCCAGTGGCTTGCCACGGGCAGGGCCAGGGTATCGCGCAGCAACACCGGGACGACCACGAAGGCGGCGGTCAGCGTGAAATGCAGGCAGAAGATACCCAGGTCCAGGCGCAGGAGATTGGGGTCGGTCAGCACGCCACGGAAACGGCTGCGTACTGGTCCGGCGTCGCCGTGACTGCGCTGGGGCGGCGGTGTCGGCACCACGCGGTAGAGAACGACCACCGCCAGCAGCGCTAGTACGGCGGACACCCAGAACAGGCTGGCCAATCCGCCGATGCCGGCAAGCCCTGGCCCCAGCACCATCGCGGCCAGGAACATCGCGCCGACGCTCATACAGATGAACGCCATGACCTTGGTGCGCTGGCGGGGCTCCGTGAGATCCGCCGCCAGCGCCAGTACCGCGGCGGCGATGGCACCGCCTCCCTGGAGGGCGCGCCCGAGGATCACGCCGAGGATGTGATCCGAGACGGCGGCGACGACACTGCCCAGGGCAAAGGCCAGTAGTCCGGCGAGGATGATACGCCTCCGCCCGAAGCGATCGGACAGGAACCCCATGGGGATTTGTAGCAGCGCCTGGGTCAGGCCGTAGATCCCGATCGCCAGCCCCACCAGGGCGGGCGTTGCCCCGGTGAGCTCGGGGCCGTAGATGGCGAACACGGGCAGCACCAGGAACAGCCCGAACATACGCAGGCCGAAGATGCCGCTGAGACCGGCGGCGGTGCGCCACTCGCTGGATGTCATGGCTAGTGTCCCGTCCCAGAATTACGTGCGATGAATGAGGCCCTGCCGCGTCGTCAGAGCAAGGCGCGGCGACGAAGACGTAGTGGCGCTACGGCGAGGAGGCGCAACGCAGCGCTGGCGACGCTGGCGCCTCCCTGTGGGCGCCCCGGCGAGCCGCTCTTGCGGCGTTGACGCCGCTCGACGTGGTCTCGCCACGCCTTCGCGTCGTCGCCTTGCAATCCCGGCCCGGCGGAGCGCATTCATCGCACGTCCTTCTGGGACGGGACACCAACCTTCTCTCGCCGGCGCGCCCCGGGCGCGCATGGTCGCTTGAGGCGCGTCATGGTACCACCCGATACGGTCCGTGGCTTCGTGCCACCCGGGCGGGAGGCGTAGACTAGGGGGTTTGTCGCTCGCGCGAGAGTCCCCCATGGAAGCCATCCGCATCCGCGGTGCCCGTACGCACAACCTGCACAACGTCGACGTGGACCTGCCCCGGAACAGCCTGGTGGTCATCACCGGGCTGTCGGGTTCCGGCAAGTCCTCGCTGGCCTTCGATACGCTCTACGCCGAGGGCCAGCGCCGGTACGTGGAGTCGTTATCGGCCTATGCGCGGCAGTTCCTCTCGGTGATGGACAAGCCGGACGTGGACGAAATCCAGGGGCTGTCGCCGGCGATCGCCATCGAGCAGAAGGCGGCTTCGCACAACCCGCGCTCCACGGTGGGCACGGTCACGGAAATCCACGACTACCTGCGGCTGCTGTTCGCCCGGGCCGGGACACCGCGGTGCCCGGAGCACGGGATCGCCCTGAACGCGCGTACCGTCAGCCAGATGGTCGACGAAGTCTTAAACCAGCCGGAGGGCGTGCGCCTTCTGCTTCTGGCCCCGGTGATCAGTGAGCGCAAGGGCGAACATCGCCAGGCCCTGCAGCAGCTGCGCTCCCAGGGCTTCCTGCGGGCACGGATCGATGGCGCCGTGGTGGACCTGGACGAGACACCCACCCTGGACAGCCGCAAGGCGCACACCATCGAGGCGGTGGTGGATCGCTTTCGCGTGCGCGCCGATCTGGCCGGGCGCCTGGCGGACTCCTTCGAGACCGCCCTGGGACTGGGCGACGGCATCGCCCGTGTCGCGACCATGGACACACCGGAGGCCGAGGACCTGGTGTTCTCGGCCCACTACGCCTGTCCGGAGTGCGGCTACGCCCTGGATGAACTGGAACCGCGGCTGTTTTCGTTCAACAACCCGCGCGGTGCCTGCCCGACCTGCGACGGCATCGGCGTGCAGACGTTCTTCGATCCCCAGCGGGTGGTGGCCAATCCGGAGCTGAGCCTGGCCGGCGGCGCCATCCGCGGCTGGGATCGACGCAACGCCTACTACGGTCAACTCATTGAGTCGCTGGCAAGCCACTATGGCTTCTCCCCGGAGACGCCCTGGCAGGAACTACCGGAGGCGATTCGCGAGGTTGTCCTGCACGGCAGCGGCGACGAAGCGATCACTTTCAACTACATGACCCCGCGCGGCGGCACCAAACGCCAGCAGCATCCCTTCGAGGGTGTCATCCCCAACATGGCGCGGCGCCACCGCGAGACCGACTCGGGCATCGTCCGGGAAGAGCTGGCCCGTTACCGCAGTCAGCGCCGGTGCCCCGATTGTGGCGGCACCCGTCTCAACCGCACTGCCCGCAACGTGCTGGTGGCGGAGCACAGCCTGCCGGACATTGCGGGGTTGGCCATCAGTGACTGCCAGGCATTCTTCCGGGACCTGGAACTGGAAGGCGCCCGGGAAGCCATCGCCGCACCCATCCGGCGCGAGATCACCCAGCGACTGGCATTTCTCGTGAACGTGGGCCTGGACTATCTCACCCTGGACCGGGGTGCAGACAGCCTCTCCGGCGGCGAGGCCCAGCGGATTCGCCTGGCCAGCCAGATCGGCGCCGGTCTCACGGGCGTGATGTACGTCCTGGATGAACCCTCCATCGGCTTGCATCAGCGCGACAACGGCCGTTTGCTGGAGACGCTCTGCCGCCTGCGGGATCTCGGCAACACGGTCATCGTGGTGGAACACGACGAAGAAGCCATCCACGCGGCCGATCACGTCGTGGACATGGGGCCCGGGCCCGGCGTACACGGAGGGCGGGTGGTCGGCGAGGGGCGACCGGAGACCCTGGCGCGCTGCCCGGAGTCACTCACCGGCCAGTACCTGGCCGGCAACCGCTGCATTGCCATTCCCGAGCAACGGGTCCAGTGCGACCCGGCACGCAGTATCACCGTTCAGAATGCCCGCGGGAATAACCTCCAGGGTGTGAACCTGACCGTGCCCCTCGGGGTCTTTACCTGCGTGACCGGTGTATCCGGATCCGGCAAGTCGACCCTGATTAACGAAACCCTCTACCCGGCGGCGGCGGCAACCCTCAACGGCGCCGCCACCCGTCCGGCCGCCTGTGACGGCGTCACCGGCCTGGAGCAGCTGGACAAGGTCGTGGCCATCGACCAGAGCCCCATCGGCCGCACACCGCGCTCCAATCCGGCGACCTATGTAGGCCTGTTCACCCCCATCCGGGAGCTGTTCGCCGGCACGCCGGAGGCACGGGCACGCGGCTACAAACCCGGGCGCTTCAGCTTCAACGTCAAGGGCGGGCGCTGCGAGGCGTGTCAGGGAGATGGCGTGATCAAGGTCGAGATGCACTTCCTTCCGGACATGTACGTGACCTGCGAGGTATGCAGCGGGGCGCGCTACAACCGCGAAACCCTCGACATCGAGTACAAGGGCAAGACCATTGCCGATGTTCTCGCGATGACCGTTGAAGAAGCGGTGGACTTCTTCTCCCCGGTACCGGTCATCAAGCGC
>JAWOFB010000303.1:0-2858 GCA_046482445.1 Ectothiorhodospiraceae bacterium
TATGGCAACAGGCAGTCTAGGGAAGCGGAGATGGCAGGATTGAGCGGCGCGCTGAGCGCCTTTCAGTGGAACACGGACAAGCTCCAGCAACGGCTGGCGGTCACGCTGACCGTGCTGCTGGTCGTCCTGGTGGCGTGGAGTGCGGCCCAGTTGACCTGGCTTCTGGTGCCCGAGCCGGACACCGGACGCCCGCCGATCCGGGAATCAGTGCAGCCGGCGAACAGTCGCGACGACTCCAGCGACCGGGCAGAAGCCATCCGGCACTGGCATCTGTTCGGACAGGCCGAGGAACTGGATGGCGACCAGGATGCGCCTGCCGACGCCCCGGAGACGCGCCTGGACCTGGAGCTGCGAGGCATCATTCATACACCGGATACCGGCCAGGCGCGCGCACTCATTGACGGGGGTGACAGCAACAAGCAGGCCTACGCCGTGGATGAATCCATTCGCAACAATGTCCACGTCGAGGCGATCTATTCCGACCGCGTCATTCTCCAGCGCGGGCAGGCCTATGAGGCCCTGCCGCTGGCAACCGAGCGCGTGTCATTGGGAGGGGCCTTTGCAGAGGCGGGCAATACAGGTAACAATGAAGATCAACAACAAAACGTAACTTCCGAATCAGGAACGACCAGCGCAGCGGGAAGCTCCGATGACGAGACCCGAGCCGATCAGGCTGAACAGCTCAGCCAGGTTATGCGTATGCAGCCGGCCATGGCGGACGGCGAGATGATCGGCCTTCGCGTCGAGCCCACCGGGGATCCGGAGCAGTTCCGTGCACTGGGGCTGCAGTCGGGCGATATCGTCACCGCCGTTGGCGGTCGGGACGTGGATCGCCCCGACGCGGCGATGAGCGCGCTGGAGAACCTGACGGCGGACGACTTCCCATTGCGGCTGCAGATACGCCGTGACGGAGAAGAACAACAAATCGAGATTGCCCCGGACTGACACGGATCCCGTCATGCGCCAGATACCCGACTTGTCCCGCGCTCTCCGCTCCTTTGCCTTGCTTGCGCTGATTGCGCTGGCAGCGCTGCCAATGAGCACGGCCGCCCAGGAAGCCGCCGAGACCAACGAGGACGGTGAGGTCACACTCAACCTGCGCAATGCGGAAATCACCGCACTCATCAACACAGTGGGCGAAGCGACCGGACGCAACTTTGTCATCGACCCGCGCGTCCGCGGCGAGGTGACCGTGGTCACCAATCGCCCCATGGGCGAGGATGAGCTCTACCAGGTCTTTCTCTCCATCCTGCAGGTCCATGGCTATTCGGCGGTCCCCAGTGGCGAAGCCATCCGCATTGTTCCCAGCAGCGGCGCGCGGCAGCTCGGCTCCGACGGGAATGAGCGCTCCGACCTCATCACCACCACGATTCGCGCCGAGGAAGTGCCGGTGGCTCAGATGGTCCCCATTCTGCGGCCGCTGGTCCCCGACGAGGCCCACCTGGCCGCCTATGAGCCGAGCAATCTGCTCATCGTCTCGGACCGCTCGGACAATGTTCAGCGGATCCGGCAGTTGGTGGCACAAATGGACCGCGCGGGTGGGCTGAAAATCGACATTGTGTCGGTGGAAAATGCCTCGGCACCGGAAATCGCACGGGTCCTGCGGAGCATGCAGCGCGATGACGAGGGCGCGGGGCGGCGGGTCAGCGTGGCAGTGGATCGCCGCAGTGATGCCCTCGTCCTCTCCGGCCCGGATGGGGCGCGCCAGCGCATGCGCGAACTCGTGGAACGACTCGACGAACCGGTGGAGGACGAAGGCGACACGCACGTGATCTACCTGCAGTATGCCGACGCCACGGACCTGGTGGAGACGCTGACCGGCGTGAGCGAGACCATCCGCGAGCGCCGCGGCGGTGCCAGCGAGGAAGGCGACGGGCCCAGTATCGATATCCAGGCGGACGAGGCGACCAACGCACTCGTTATCACCGCCCCGCCGGCCATTGTCGAGAGCCTGCGGGGCGTCATCGAACAACTGGACATCCGCCGCGCGCAGATCATGGTGGAAGCGGCCATTGCGGAGATCTCCAGCGAGAGCGGTGCCGAGCGCGGCGTGCAGTGGTTTGGCGTGGATCAGGCCGAAAGCGGTGGCGCCGCCGGCGGTGCCGCCAGCCGCTTCGGCGAGTCGGACACGCCGCTGGAGAGCCTTCTGAGCCTGGATACGGACAACCCGGCAAACGACAATTTCCAGATCGGCGACGGCCTGAGCGCGGTGATCGGGGACCTGGACGGGCGGGTGCAGTTCGGCGCGTTCATCCGTGCCCTGGCCGAGGACAGCAATACCAACATCCTGTCCACACCGTCGCTGGTGACGCTGGACAACCAGGAAGCCGAGATCCGGGTGGCGGAGAACCGGCCGTTTCTCACGGGCCAGTTCAGCCAGGAGGGCCAGAACGTCCAGAACCCGTTCCAGACCATCGAGCGCCGGGACGTGGGCATCATCCTGTCCGTCACCCCGCAGATCAACGAGGGCAACTCCATCCAGCTGGATATCGAGCAGGAGTCCTCCAACGTCATCGGCGAGAGCAACACCGCCGGCCCCATCACCAATCGGCGCACCATCAAGACCAGCGTCCTCGCCGAGGATGGCCAGGTGATTGCCCTGGGCGGGCTCATGGATGACGACGTCGAAGAACGCGAACAGCGCATTCCCCTACTCGGCTCCATGCCGCTGCTCGGCGAACTGTTCCGGTTCCGCTCCACCAGCCAGACCAAGCGCAACCTGATGCTGTTCATGCAGCCGAAGATCATCCGTGATGCGGCGACCTCGGATGCCCTGACCGGGCGGAAGTACAGCTATCTCCGTGCCCAGCAGCTCGAGCAACGGCGCGAGGGCAACGACTTGCGTGGTGACATCGAGA
>JAWOFB010000308.1:0-4868 GCA_046482445.1 Ectothiorhodospiraceae bacterium
GGACCACCATCCTGGTGGACACCTACGACAGCCTGGCGGCGGTGGACAAGGTGATCCGGCTGATCCGCGATGAGGGCCTGTCCATCGGGGCCATTCGCCTGGACTCCGGTGACCTGGCCGCCCTCAGCCGCAGCGCCCGGGAACGCCTGGATGCCGCCGGCCTGGAGTCCGTGCGCATCGTGGTCAGCGGCGGCCTGGACGAGTGGCGCATCCAGGAACTGGTACAGCAGGGCGCCCCGGTAGACGGCTTCGGCGTGGGCACGGAGATGGGCACGGCCAGTGACGCCCCGAGCCTGGACCTGGCCTACAAGCTCACCGAGTACAACGGCGAGCCACGGCTGAAAAATGCGCCGGGCAAGCAGATCCACCCGGGCGCCAAGCAGGTCTGGCGGTTCAGCGGCAGCGACGGCCGCTACAGCCACGACGAGATCACCCGGCGCGACGAGACGCGCGACGGCGAGCCGCTCCTGGAGGCGGTGGTCGAGGACGGCACGCCGCTGGGCCCCGATCCCGATGCGGATGCGGCCCGGGAGCGGGTCGAACGGGCAGTGGCCCGTCTACCGGCCGCGCTGCAGCGACTCGAGCCAGCCGCCACACCCTACCCGGTCGCCTTCAGCGACGCGCTGGAAGCCCTGCGGGCGGAAGCGGTTGCTGCCGTCAGCAACCAGTCCAGGGACTGAGCTGCAGGGGGATGCTGCCTTACTCCGCGGCCAGCAGCGGCGGCATCTCCCGCGTGACGCTCATGCGTTCCTTGAGGCGCTTGCCGGTAAGAACAAAGCCGTGGAGCGCGCCCTGCTCGTCCCGGAATTCCCCGCGCAGATCGCGGCCCTCGCCCTCGAAGGACCAGGTGCCTGCGGCATCCGCCGCCGGCGGCCAGGCCACCACCGGGCAGCAGCTGGTCTTCACCGAGACCGGCATGACCGGGTAGTGGACCGGCGTCGGCTCGCCGGCCAGGGTGCGGCCCAGGGCCCGCGCCGCCTGGTTGATGGGAGCCACGTACGGCAGCAGATAGCCGCCGACTTCGGCACAGTCGCCCAGCGCGGCGATGGCGGGGTCCGACGTCGCCAGCCAGCGATCGGTGCGAATGCCGGCGCCGCAGTCCAGGCCGGCCGCAGCGGCCAGTTCGGTGCGCGGGCGCAGGCCGATGGCAGCCAGGACCACATCCGCCTCCAGGCGGCTGCTATCGCCACAGGTGGCCACCAGGCCCTCTCCGTCGTCAGCCACCGCCGCAAGAGTGCCGCCGCAGTGCACCCGCACGCCCTGCTCCACCAGGGCCTCGTGCAGGGCCCGGCCGGGGGTTTCCGGCAACAGGCGCGGCAGGGGCCAGGGCTCCGGAAACACCAGATCCACGGCATAGCCCGCCAGCGCCAGGTCATTGGCAAACTCGCAGCCGATCAGCCCGCCGCCCATGATCAGGATGCGCTGCGCGGGGTCGGCTGCCGCGCGGAAGCGCTCGTACTGGTCCAGGTCGTTGACCTGGAAAACGGCGTCGGCGGCATTGCCATCGAGACGCGGTGTTACCGGATCGGCCCCCAGGGCCAGGACCAGGCGGTCATAGGCCAGGGTGTTGCCGTCGCTGAGCCGCACCCGGCGTTGCTCCGGCTCCAGGGCCGTCACACGGGTCGTGGTCATCACGGTGGCGTCGAGCTCCGCGGCCATGGCCTCGGGGCCCGCTTGCACCAGGTCCGCGGGCTGTTGCTCTTTGCGGTACCCGGTGGACAGCAGGGGCTTGGAATACGCGCGCCCGGAATCCGCGCTCACCAGGGTGAGCGGCGTGTCCGTATCCTGCTTGCGCAATTCGCGCGCGGTGGTATAGCCGGCCAGGCCGGTACCGATAATAACGATCCCCACGGGACCTCCTCAGTTGATTGGGGCCGTCACGCGGGACCGGGCCCGCTCCTGCCCCTCGGTGGAGTGCAGCCATTTCTGCATGTTGCCGGCGATGGTCACGGCCAGGAAATCCGCCCGCCGGGCGTAAGGTCCCTGGTAATGCCGCGCCAGGGTGGTCCGGTAGAGGCGCAGCCAGCGGCGGAAATGGCGCCGCTCCAGGAAACGATGGCCGTGAACGGTCTCGTGCCGGGCCATCATGTTGCGCGCGTAGTCCGGCCGGCCCAGTAGCATCTTGCGCCAGTACGCCTTGATCACCGCCAGGTGTTCGGGGGGATCGATGGCGGCCACGTCCAGGAACACCGGCGCCAGCAACCGATCCTGGAACACCCGGGCGTAGAAAGCGTCGATAAACGCATCGATGGCTTCTGGTGAGTCCAGGTCCTGCGTCATTCGCGTTCCGTCCCAGAGACTACTCTTCGCGCGCCACCCGGTAGGCACCCCCGGTGTAGACCAGCGGGTCGCCGCCGGTGTCGGCGAAATCCACCACCTCCCCTAGCAGGATGACATGATCGCCGCCCGGGTATTCCGCGTAGCCCCGGCAGCTCAGTCGCGCCACGGCCCCGCCGAGCACCGGCGCACCCTCGGCGTCCGGCTGCCAGTCCACACCCTGGAACTTGTCCTCCACGGGCCGTGCAAAGCGCGTGGACAGCTCGCCCTGATCCGCCGCGAGCACGTTCACGGCAAAAGCGCGGGCGGACCGGAACGCCTCCAGGTTGGGCGAGCGGTGGTCCAGGCACCACAGGATCAGCGGCGGCTCCAGGGACACCGAGGTGAACGAGTTCACCGTCAGGCCCACCGGCTCGCCGTCGCCGCGCCGCGCGGTCACCACGGTGACGCCCGTGGGATAACGGCCCAGCGCCTGCTTGAGGGCGCGGTGATCGGCGGTGTCGGCCATGGTTGCGTTGCTCCGGGCAGGGGCTGGATGCATAGGACGCGCCGCGGGGAACGCGGGTTGTACACGATGTGTACGCGGATGGTAGCCACCGGCTCACCCCGGTGCAAACCCACCGCCCCCCGGTGTCCGGATGACAAAGACATCCCCGGTAGCCATGGCGGCGGTGTCCGTGCCCGCCAGCGCCGTCCGGCTGCCGTCGGCACGAAGCACGTACTGCTCGCCGCAGGCGGCTGCGCCGCCCCCAACGAGCCCGGCCGGGGGCTCGCGCCGGCTGTTCGCCAGGATGGCCACGGTCATGGGCTCCAGAAAACGCAACTGCCGTTCGACACCGTCCCCGCCCGGCCACTGGCCGCTACCGCCGGAGCCGTGGCGCACCGCGAAACGCTCCAGCCGCACCGGGAAGCGCGTCTCCAGCACCTCCGGGTCGGTGAGACGGCTGTTGGTCATGTGGACGTGGACGGCGCTAGCACCCGGAAAGCCATCGCCGGCCCCGGCACCCCCGCACAGGGTCTCGTAGTGCTGGTGCGCCGCATTGCCGAAAGTAATGTTGTTCATGGTCCCGGGCCCGTTGGCAAGCACCCCCAGAGCGGCGAACAGGGCATCGGTCACCACCTGGCTGACCTCCACATTGCCCGCGACCACCGCTGCCGGCGGTTCCGGGTTGAGCATGGAGGCAGACGGGATCACCAGGTCCACCGGCTCCAGGCAGCCGTCGTTCAGCGGAATCGTGTCCCGGACCAGGGTGCGCAGGACATAGAGCACAGCGGCGCGGGTCACCGCCCGCGGGGCGTTGAAATTATCCGGCTGCTGGGGGCTGGAGCCAGTGAAATCCACGCGCGCCCGCCGTGCCGCCCGGTCCACGGTGATGGCCACCTGCACCTGGGCGCCACTGTCCAGTCGCTTGCACCAGGTGCCGTCGGCCAGCTCGTCCAGTACCCGGCGCACCTGCTCGGCGGCGTTGGCCTGGACGTGGCCCATGTAGGCATGCACCGCCGCCAGGCCGTAGTTGGCCACCAGGCCGCGGAGCTCGTTGACGCCGCGGTTATTGGCCGCCAGCTGGGCGCGCAGGTCGCTGAGATTCTGGTCAACGTTGCGCGCCGGGTGAGCACCGCCGCCGAACAGGGCCCGCAATGCGTCCTCGCGCAGGGTGCCCTGGTCCAGTACCTGAACATCGCGCAGCAGCACGCCCTCGTCGTCGATGCTGCGGCTGTGCGGCGGCATGGACCCGGGGGTGGGGCCGCCCACATCGGCGTGGTGGGCGCGGCTGGCCACGTAGAAGATCACCTGCGTGCCGGCATCGTCGAACACCGGCGTGACCACGGTGATATCCGGCAGGTGCGTGCCGCCACGGTAGGGATCGTTGAGCATGTAGGCGTCACCCGGGGCCATGGTGGCCGCGCGGTCCTGGATCACCGCCCGCACGCTCTCGCCCATGGAGCCCAGGTGCACGGGTACGTGGGGGGCGTTGGCCACCAGGCCGCCCCGGGCGTCGAACAGGGCGCAGGAGAAGTCCAGGCGCTCCTTGATGTTGGCCGACTGCGCGGTGTTGGCCAGGGTGACGCCCATCTGCTCGGCGACGTTCATGAACAGGTTGTTGAACACCTCCAGCATCACCGGATCGGCCTGGGTCGCGAGCGGCCCGGTGGCGGCGGCCTGCTGGCGGCTCAGCACCAGGTGGCCGTGGGCGTTCACCGCCAGCGCCCAGTCGGGCTCGACCACGATGGTGGAGACCGGGTCACGGATGATGGCGGGGCCGGTGATGGTGTCCTCCGGGTACAGGGCCTCGCGGTCGAATACCGGCACCGTGCGGTAGCCGCCGTCGAGCCACACCTGGACGCGATCCAGCGGCTGCAGTGACGTGCCCGCGGGCCGGGCGGGCTGCTCCGCCTCCGCGGTCACGGCCCGGTCCCGCCCCATGACTTCCACCACGGCGGCGGCGATGACCACCGGCTTGTCGGGCATGGCGAAGCCGAAGCGGGCCCGGTGCAGGGCCTCGAACGCCGACCGGGCGGCCTCGGCATCGGCGTGCTCCACCAGCAGGTGAGTCTCGGTGCCGGCGTAGTGCAATTGCAGCCGGTGCACC
>JAWOFB010000389.1:0-4501 GCA_046482445.1 Ectothiorhodospiraceae bacterium
GAGCAACATGGCCCGGTACATGGACTGGCTCGCGGAGCAGGGTTTGGGTCGCTTCGGCAACTGGCCGGCCCTGTATAACTGGTCGATCCGCGATCTGGATCGCTTCTGGGAGTCGATCTGGTCGTTCAGCGGCCTGCAGGCGGACACCCCCTGGGAGCAGATCCGCGACGATCAGCCCATGCCGGCCACGCGCTGGTTGCCCGGTGCCAAGCTGAATTTTGCCGCCAACCTGCTGCGGCACGCCGACGGCGAGGGCGCCGACCGGGAAGCGGTGGTCGCGCTCGCCGAAGGGCGGGATACCCACCGGACCACCTGGCGCGAGCTCAAGACCCAGGTAGGCGCCCTGGAAGCATGGTTACGGCAACAGGGTGTACAGCCCGGTGACCGCGTGGCCGGACTGGTGTCCAACGGCCAGGAGGCACTGGTCGCCATGCTGGCCACGACGAGCCTGGGCGCGATCTGGAGCTCCGCCTCGCCGGACTTCGGCGTGGAAGCCACGGTGGATCGCTTCGGCCAGATCGAGCCCACCGTGCTGGTGGCCGTCAACGGCTACGGTTACGGCGGCAAGCACTTCGAGCGCGCCCAGCAAATCCACGAGTTGACGGAACGCCTGCCAAGCGTCCGCGCCGTGGCCGTGATCCGGCAGATTCCCGAGGCGACCATGCCCGAGGGGGCAGCCATCGTCACCTGGGACGACGCACTCGCGGCCCATCGCGGGGCGGAGCCGTCGTTCACGCCCATGCCGTCGGATCACCCCGTCTACATCCTGTACTCGTCGGGGACAACCGGGAAACCCAAGTGCATTGTCCACGGGGCCGGCGGGCTACTGCTCAACCACGCCAAGGAGTTGATTCTCCACGGCGACGTCTCGCCCGGTGACCGGTTCTTCTACTACACCACCTGCGGCTGGATGATGTGGAACTGGCAGGCCTCGGCCCTGCTGGCCGGGGCGACGCTGGTGGTCTACGACGGCTCGCCCGGTTACCCGGACGTGGGCATGACGTGGCGCCTGGCGGAAGCAGAGCGGCTGACCCACTTCGGCACCAGCGCCCGCTTCCTGGCGGCGTGCCGCAAGGCCGAGCGCAGTCCCGGGCAGGAGCAGAACCTGCGTCACCTGCGCGTGGTGTTCTCCACCGGCTCCCCCCTGCTGCCCGAGGACTACGACTGGTTCTACAGCCACGTCTCGCGCGAGATCCTGCTCGGCTCCATCGCCGGGGGCACGGACATCTGTGGCTGTTTCGTGGGCAGCAACCCGATCCTGCCGGTGCGCCGTGGCGAGATCCAGGCGCCGCTGCTCGGTTGCGATGTCGCCGCCTTTGACGAAGAGGGCAACCCCACGGACGGGCGCGGCGAGCTGGTCTGTCGCCAACCGCTGCCATCCATGCCGGTGGCCTTCTGGAACGACCCCGACGGCAGCCGCTACCGCGAGGCCTACTTCGACACCTTCCCGGGCGTGTGGGCCCACGGTGACTTCATCGGCTTTACCGACAGTGGCGGCGCCATCATCTACGGGCGCTCGGACGCCGTCCTCAACCCCGGCGGCGTGCGCATCGGCACCGCCGAGATCGACCGCCAGGTCGAGACCATTAGCGAGATCAGCGACAGTCTGGTGGTCGGCCGCCCGGTGGAAGGTGATGTGGAAGTCGTGTTGCTCGTAGTGCCGGCCACTGGCGTCAGCGTGGACGATACCCTGCGCCAGCGCATCCGCGACCGCATCCGCGAGGGCGCGAGCCCCCGCCACGTCCCTCGCCGTATTGTTCCGGTCGAAGCCATTCCCTACACCCGCAGCGGCAAGAAGGTCGAACTCGCGGTCACCCGCATGCTGCGCGGCGAGCGCAAGGAAGAAAACCGGTCTGCCCTGGCGAATCCTGAAGCACTGGACCAGATCCGCGCTACGCTGGCCGAGTCCGGTCTGCTACCGGAGACCACCTGAACGACCCGGGCGGTCGGCTTTGGGAAGCCCTGGCCGTCCGCCCTCCTTCCGCAAAAACGGAACTGGCTCGCAGCCATGATGGCTGTGGGGCGGTTACCCTAACTCTCAGGACTAATGCTTTTGCGGCAATGCGACACGCGCCACGGGCGTGTGTACCGGACTTTTGTCACGGATTCATGATCCTTTATAGTCACTGGAAACGATAATCGGCGGGCTGATCGAGCCGCCCCGGGCTGATTCCCGCCAGGCACCACCCTGTGACTGGTACTGGACGGCCAAACGCCGTTGGATGTGCTCAAGCCCGGGCTGCAATCGAGCCCCCTAAGACGGGTATCCCTGATTCATGGCGACCGCAAACCCCACCGCGAAGCTCAGCGGCCTGCCGGGACGGCTGGTCCGCGACGGTCTCATCCAGGATGAGGAGGCTCGCGAGGCTTGCGAGGCCGCCCGCAAGGCGCGCCAACCCCTAGTTGCATACCTGGTGGAGAACAAGCTCGTCACCGCGCGCGATCTGGCGCATGCGGCGGCGGCCGAGTTCGGCGTACCCTTGCTGGACCTGGATGCCCTGGAGACGGATCCGGAGACCATCAAGCTGGTGGAAGACCGGCTCATCCGCCAGCACCAGGCGCTGCCGCTGGTCAAGCGCGGCAAACGGCTGTTCGTAGCGGTAACGGACGCCACCAACCTGGAAGCGCTGGACGAATTCAAGTTCAACACGGGCCTGAACACCGAACCGGTCCTCGTCGAGCACGACAAGCTCCAGCGCGGCATCGAGCGGGCGCTGGAAGCCGCAGACCGCAACTACGGCATGGCCGACGAGGACCTGGATGACGATCTGGACAATATCCAGACGAGTTCCGGCGACGAGGACGCGGGCGCGACGGATGCCAGCGAGCCGGACTCGGACGACGCGCCGGTGGTGCGCTTCGTCAACAAGGTGCTTGTCGATGCCATCAACCGCGGTGCCTCGGATATCCATTTCGAACCGTACGAGAAGAGCTTCCGGGTGCGCTTCCGCCAGGACGGCATGCTGCACAACGTCTCCAATCCGCCGCTGGGTCTGGCGCCGCGCATCGCCGCACGCCTGAAGGTCATGTCCCGCATGGACATCGCGGAGCGACGGGTTCCCCAGGACGGGCGCATCAAGATGAACCTGTCCAAGAACCGCTCCATCGACTTCCGTGTGAGCAGCTGCCCCACGATCTACGGCGAGAAGATCGTGCTGCGTATCCTGGACCCCAACAGCGCCATGCTGGGCATCGACAAGCTGGGCTACGAGCCCGAGCAAAAAGAACGCTTCATGGACGCCATCCACAAGCCCTACGGCATGGTTCTGGTTACCGGTCCCACCGGCAGCGGCAAGACCGTGTCCCTGTACACGGCCCTGAACATCCTCAATACCGAGGACCGCAACATCTCCACGGTCGAGGATCCGGTGGAGATCAACCTCTCGGGCATCAACCAGGTCGGCATGAATCCCAAGGCGGGGCTGACGTTTGCCACGGCATTGCGGGCCTTCCTGCGCCAGGACCCGGATATCGTCATGGTCGGTGAGGTGCGTGACCTGGAGACGGCCGAGATCGCCGTGAAGGCGGCGCAGACCGGCCACCTGGTGCTGTCCACGCTGCACACCAACGACGCGCCGCAGACGCTGACACGCCTGATGAACATGGGCCTGCCGGCCTACAACATCGCCTCCTCGGTGCACCTGATCATCGCCCAGCGCCTCGCGCGCCGGCTTTGCAATAACTGCAAGAAGCCGATGGACATTCCGGAGGCCACACTCAAGGAAGAGGGGTTTACCGACGCCGACCTGCCCGGGCTGAAAGTCTACGGGCCCGAGGGCTGCGATCAGTGCACCCTGGGCTACAAGGGGCGTGTCGGCATCTACCAGGTTATGCCTGTTAGTGAAGGCATGAGTCGCATCATCATGGAGGGCGGCAACTCCATGCAGCTTGCCGAGCAGGCGGCCCGGGAAGGCATCGACGACTTGCGCCGCTCGGGGCTCAACAAGGTCATCCAGGGGGTCACGAGCCTGGAGGAGATCAACCGCGTCACAAAGGAATAAGGGAATACAACCATGGCAGCAAAAGCGGACAACCAGCCGACCTTTGTCTGGGAAGGAGTCGACAAGCGCGGCGAGCGGGTCAAGGGGGAGAACAAGGCCTCCAACCTGACCATGATGAAGGCGGAGCTGCGGCGGCTGGGTATCCAGCCCAAGAGCGTGCGCAAAAAATCCGCCCTGGCGAGCCTCGGCCAGCGCAAGAAAAAGATTACCCCGGGCGACATCGCCGTATTCAGCCGCCAGCTGGCAACCATGATGAGTTCCGGCGTGCCGCTGGTGCAGGGCCTGGACATTATCGCCACGGGCCACGACAACCCGTCCCTGCGGGAGCTGGTGACCACGATCAAAACGGATGTCGAGGGCGGCACCAACCTCAGCGAGGCGCTGCGCAAGCACCCGCGATACTTTGACGAGCTGTTCTGCAACCTGGTGGAGGCCGGGGAATCCGCCGGCGTCCTGGATACGCTCCTGGACAAGCTGGCAACTTACCTGGAGAAGACCGA
>JAWOFB010000394.1:0-4735 GCA_046482445.1 Ectothiorhodospiraceae bacterium
CCACCGGCGCCCTCGACCAAGAGGATATCGGCGTCGGCCTCGAGGCGGCCCGCCGTCGCCGCAAGGGCGTCGACATCCGGCGTCACCCCCGCCTCGGCCGCCGCGATGTGGGGGGCGATGGCCGGCTCCAGGGCCACCGGATTGACGGCCTGGTAGGCGTGCGGGCTGTCGCTCGCCGCCATAAGGGCCCGTGCGTCGTCATTGCGCAGGCCGCTGGCGGTGGCCTCGCAACCAGCGGCCACGGGCTTCATGACGCCGACGCGCAGACCGCGCTCGCGCAAGGCGGTCACCAGGGCACAGGCCACGACGGTCTTGCCGACGCCGGTGTCCGTACCGGTGATGAACACGCCGCTCACGACGACGGGTCCCGGCGCAACTGGCTGCGCACGGCGTCCAGCGAGACCGTGACAGCGCCGCTGTCATCGGTCTTCTGGGGCAACTGATCCGTGGCCCAGGCATGGCCGTAGACCACCTCCCAGGTCGCTGGCAGGCGTCCCTCCCGGTCCCGGTAGCGCTCGTACGCGGCCGTCATGCGGGCGAGACGCTGGCGCCCGGTAAGCCCGCCGTGGCGCCCGCCGCGCACCGTCTGGGCACCCATGGACTTGAGGTCGCGCATGAGCGCGGTGGCGCTGTCGTAGGTCAGGGTGAAGTTTTCCATGTCCATGACCGGGTCACCGAAACGCGCCTTCACC
The DNA here is from genome assembly GCA_046482445.1 of Ectothiorhodospiraceae bacterium. Classification (GTDB taxonomy): domain Bacteria; phylum Pseudomonadota; class Gammaproteobacteria; order Nitrococcales; family Aquisalimonadaceae; genus Aquisalimonas. Next base: position 693 of record JAWOFB010000394.1, read on the forward strand.
AGGGCGTCGCCGATATCGTGCATGTCCACGAACCGGTTAACGTGGCGCTCATCGTCGGCGTCCGACCAGCTCTCGCGGAGTTCGCGCAGGGTATCCGGACCGAAGGTGGAGAACATCAGCAGCCCGTCCGGCCGCAACACCCGCTGGCATTCCTCGAACAGCCGGTCCAGGTCGCCCACCCACTGAAACGTGAGATTCGAGAACAGCAGGTCCACACTGCGATCGCGAAACGGCAGTGATTCCGCAGCGGCACAGACAGCGGGCAGCGGGCGCAGCCAGCTGCCGTGGCGCCGGGCCCGCTGCAGCATCGCAGGCGCCAGGTCGACGGCGGTCACCCGGGCCTTGCGGTAGCGCTGGCGCAGGCCCGCAGTCGTCAGGCCGGTACCGGCGCCCACATCCACCACCTGCTGCGGTACCAGTTTGATGAAGTCCAGTCGCTCCAGCACACGACGGCCGACTTCGTGCTGCAACACCGCGGTGTCGTCGTAACGCGCCGCGGCGGCATCGAAGGCGCGGCGGATGGCATCTCGGTCACGGGTTTCATCCATTGCGGTTCCGAACCCTCAAGCAAGTCAAGCCAGGTCTCATTGGTGGGCCAGCGAACTCGCCGGCACCGCGTCCGCCAGGGCTGCCACGAGCCCATCCACCTGCGCCTCCGAGTGGGCTGCGGACAGGGTCACCCGGAGCCGGGCGGTGCCTTGCGGCACCGTCGGTGGTCGGATGGCACTGACCAGGTAGCCCTGCTGCAACAGGGCATCGCTGGCGGCCACGGCGGGCTCCGCCGCCCCCAGGACCACCGGCTGAATGGCACTGTCCGAAGCACCCACCGCCAGACCGGCGTCTGCGGCGCCGGCACGGAACCGCCGGATGCGCGCGTGTAAACGCTCCTGGAGCTCCGGCCGATCCCGAATCAGGGCCAGGCTGGCCCGGCTCGCTGCCGCCACCGCCGGCGGCTGCGCCGTGGTATAGATCGCGGTGCGCGCCTTCTGAACCAGCCACGCCACAACGTCTTCCGGTCCCGCCACGAAGGCCCCGGCGGTGCCGAAGGCCTTGCCCAGGGTGCCCACCAGCAACGGCACCTGGTCCTGATCCAGGCCGGCGGCTGCCACCGCACCCCGGCCACCCGGGCCGAAAACGCCCAGCCCGTGGGCGTCGTCAACAAGCAGCCAGGCCCCGTGCCCGGCGGCGGTCTCGGCCAGCGCCGGCAGGGGCGGCACGTCGCCGTCCATACTGAACACGGCGTCGCTGGCGACCAGGCGTGCCGAACCCTGCCCCAGGCGCCGCTCCAGATCCGCCATGTCGGCATGGTGGTAGCGCTCCAGCCGGGCGCCGCTGAGCAGCCCACCGTCCAGCAGCGAGGCATGGTTACGGCGGTCCTCCAGGACGCGATCGCCACGCCCGGCGAACGCGGCGGTGATGCCCAGGTTGGCCATGTAGCCGCTGGGGAACAGCAGCGCCCGATCCCGCCCCAGCCACTCGGCGAGCTCCGCCTCCAGGGCGGCGTGCTCGTGCCGCCGCCCCGAGACCAGGGCCGCGGCTCCGCTACCCACACCGGCACTGCCCGCCGTGCGCTGGAACGCGGCGACCACCTCGGGGTGCTGGCTCAGCCCCAGGTAATCATTACTGCAAAACACCACCAGGCAGCGGCCATCTTCATCCCGGGCAGTGACCGCGTCCAGCGGCTCCAGACTCCGCTGCACGCGCTCCAGGCCGGCGTCACGGTGCGCAGCCAGCGCCGCCTGCAGAGCGGCGGCATCGCGCTCAGGCATCGGCCCCGGCTGCCGTGGCATTGCCGGTGGCGCATTTGGGCCCCTCGAAGTACAGGCCCAGCCGCTCGAACAACTGGTGATCGTTGTCGACGTCGGGGTTACCCGTGGTCAGCAGCTTCTCGCCGTAGAAAATGCTGTTGGCCCCGGCCAGAAAGCACAGGGCCTGGGTCTCGTCGCTCATCTCGGTGCGCCCGGCGGACAGGCGCACGTGGGCCTGCGGCATGACAATCCGAGCGGCGGCGATGGTGCGCACGAATTCCAGCGGGTCGAGATCCTCGGCATTCTCCAGCGGTGTCCCAGGCACACGGATGAGCTGGTTGATGGGCACGCTGCCCGGGTGCTCGTCGAGATTGGCCAGGGTGCGCAACATGGAGGCGCGGTCGGTGCGCGTCTCGCCCATGCCCAGAATGCCGCCGCAACACACCTGCATACCGGCCTCCCGGACCGCCTCCAGCGTATCCAGACGATCCTGGTAGGTGCGCGTGGTCACCACCTCGTTGTAGAACTCGGCCGAGGTATCGATGTTGTGGTTGTAGTAATCCAGACCGGCATCCCGCAGCCGCCGGCTCTGCTCGCCGTCGAGCATGCCCAGGGTGGCGCAGGTCTCCAGCCCCAGCTCCTTGACCGCGCTGACCATCTCCGCGACGCGCTCGAGGTCGCGCCCCTTGGGGCTGCGCCAGGCGGCGCCCATGCAAAAGCGCGTGGCACCGTTGTCGCGGGCGGTGCGCGCCGCTTCCACCACGGCCTCTTTGTCCATGAGTGCCTCGCGCTCCAGGCCGGTGCTGTAGCGAACGCTCTGGGGACAGTACTTGCAATCCTCCGGGCAGGCACCGGTTTTGATGGACAGCAAGGTGCTCACCTGCACGGCGTTGGGATCGTGAAAGCGGCGATGAACACCCTGGGCACGGAACAGCAGATCGTTGAACGGCAAGGCGAACAGGGCCTCGATCTCGCTGGTGCTCCAGTCGTGGCGAATCAGCTCGGCGGCATCCTGCATGGCGATCTCCGCGGTGGTATCGTTTTGATTTGAAACTGCGATGGTAGCCCGGCACAGGGAGGTGTCAACCAATGAACCGGTTGCTGGTTTACAGCGGGCGGCGGGCCCTGGGTCGGGCACTGGATGCGCTCATCCCCCCGCACTGCCTGTGCTGCGAACAACCGGCCCACCCGCGACTGGGTCTCTGCGCCGGCTGTTACCGCGACTTGCCACGCCACCGGGCCGCATGCCGCTGGTGCGCTGCACCCGTCCCGGCCCCTGGCTTCCTCTGCCCGCGTTGCCAGGCGCGCCCACCCTGGTTCAGCCGCGTGATCGCACCCTGGCCCTACGCGGAACCGCTGGATCACTGCATTCGCGGCTTGAAATACCACGGCCAACTCGCCGCCGGGCGCATGCTGGGCGAACTGCTGGCCCGGGCCCGGCGCCAGCACGACGCCTGCGTCGACGCCGTCGTCCCGCTCCCCCTGCATACAACACGGCTACGCGAGCGCGGGTTCAACCAGGCCACCGAGATCGCCCGCCCGGTCGCCGCCCGCCTGGACCTGCCCCTGCGCCCGGACTGGCTCCACCGCGAGCGGGCCACTCCGAGTCAGTCCGGGCTGGACCGGCGGCGCCGCCGGCGCAACATCCGCCGCGCCTTTCGCGCAGCAACGATTCCCAGTGGCTGCCGCGTCGCGCTGGTGGACGACGTGGTGACAACCGCGAGCAGCGTGGACGAGGCAGCCCGCGCCCTGCGCCGAGCCGGTGCCCGGGAGGTGGAGGTCTGGGCACCGGCACGGGCACCATGACCACACCGAGTGGGCAATAGTCCCTGCACGTTCATGAACACCGGAGACAGGATGGCTGCAGACGCGGTGGTTGTAACGCTCGCTGCAAGCTTGCTGCTGGCGGGACTCGTCACTGTTGCCCTGCTGCGGCTTCGGATCGTCTTCGTCGTTCGGATCGCAGGCGCCGTCGCCACCGCTTCTGCCGGCCGAACGCCGCCGGGCTTCCTGGACGGCTGCACCGCCGTGGCGCGGCGCCACGGCATTGGCAGCGGCCGCATCACGGCCGTGCGTGACGGCAACGGCGTGCAGCTGCGCTTCTCCCGGGGCATCCCGTCGCGCAGCCATCAGGCGTTCCGCAACCTGCTTACGCCTTCACCGGGCGGCGGCCCGTCCGGCGGCGGACGCCGGGCCGCCGGTTGAGCCGGGCTCAATTGCCCTCGTCGTGGCCCACGCCGGGCTGTGTGCCGGTTTCGCCGGTGGGCTCCGTGCCGCCGGCCGGGGTGGCATCCG
>JAWOFB010000012.1:0-4154 GCA_046482445.1 Ectothiorhodospiraceae bacterium
GCGCGGGAGTACATCAATCCCAAGGACGCGCGCAAGATGGACCCGTTCATTCACTACGGGATTGCTGCCGCGAGCCAGGCTTTGAGCGACTCGGGCCTCGAGATCACCGAGGCCAACGCGGAGCGCGTCGGTGTGGCGGTTGGCTCGGGTATTGGCGGTATTAACTGGATTGAGAACGGGCACAAAGCCTATCTCGAAGGTGGACCACGCAAGCTGTCACCGTTCTTTATCCCGGGTGCGATCATCAACATGATCTCCGGCCACTTGTCCATCATCCACGGGATGAAGGGGCCGAACATCGCTATCGTCACGGCGTGTACCACGGGAACCCACAATATCGGCGAATCGGCGCGCATGATCGCCTACGGCGATGCCGACGTCATGGTTGCCGGAGGGGCCGAGTTCTCGACGACGCCCACGGGACTCGGCGGATTCTCCGCTGCTCGGGCGTTGTCCACCCGGAATGACGAACCGGAGCGGGCGAGTCGCCCCTGGGATCGCGAGCGCGACGGTTTTGTACTGAGCGATGGGGCGGGAATCCTGATTCTCGAGGAGTACGAGCATGCGCGCCAGCGGGGCGCCCCCATTTATGCCGAAGTTGCAGGCTACGGCATGAGTGGCGACGCCTACCACATGACCCAGCCGTCCGAAGGCGGTGACGGCGCAGCCCGTTGCATGCGCAGTGCCCTGCGCGACGCGGACATGGAGCCGGAAGACGTCGAATACATCAACGCCCACGGGACCTCCACGCAGGTCGGGGATGTGGCGGAGACCAAGGCGATTCGCAAGCTGTTCGGTGAACACGCCGACCAACTGGCGGTCAGCTCCACCAAGTCCATGACGGGTCACCTACTGGGTGCCGCAGGCGGTGTCGAGGCTGTCTTTACGTTGCTTGCCATGCGCGACGGTATCCTGCCGCCGACGATCAACCTGGATGAGCCGGACGAGGGCTGCGATCTGGATTATGTGCCCGGCGTGGCGCGCCAGCAGCCTGTTCGGGTAGCGATGTCCAATTCCTTCGGCTTCGGCGGAACCAACGGCACGGTGCTCTTCCGGGCCGTGGAATAAAGCGCCCGTGTACCGGGTGGACGGCGAGCCGACCGATCAGGTCCCGGCGGATGACCGGGGCCTGCAATTCGGCGACGGCCTGTTCGAGACGATTGCAGTGGTCGGTGGTAGGCCGGCACTGCTTGATGAGCATCTGGAACGGTTGCAGCAGGACGCCGCGCGACTCGGCCTGCCGACACCCGATGGTGGCGCGCTGGCGGCGGAGGCACGCGATCTCGCCCGCCATGCTCCCGGCTGCGGCGTCCTCAAGATTCTTTTGACAGCGGGTTCGGGTGGGCGCGGCTACCTGCGTCCAGAACCGGTTTGCTTGCGTCGTATCCTGTCCTTGCACCCGCGCCCGCCGTACCCGCAATGGCACTGGGACACAGGCATTCCAGTGGCCGTCACCGACGTGCGGCTCGCCGAGCAGCCAATGCTGGGCGGCATCAAACATCTCAACCGGCTGGAGCAGACACTGGCGCGGCGGGCGTGGAGCCAGGGTGACTGGGGTGAAGGGCTGGTACGGGATGCCGGCGGTCACGTGATCGAGGGGACCATGAGCAATGTCTTCGCCGTGCGCAACGGCCGGCTCGTGACACCGGCGCTGTCCCGGTGCGGCGTCGCCGGTGTTATGCGCGGAGCGATCATGCGACACCTGCGTGACCAGTCCCGCCCTGTGGCGGAGACAAGCCTGTCTACGTTCGATTTGGCTTCCGCGGACGAGGTCTTCGTGTGCAATAGCGTTGTGGGTGTCTGGCCGGTTACCCGTATTGGTGAAACGCCTGCGCCGGGGCGGGGCGAGGTAATTGCCTCCCTGCAGGAGTGGATTGACGCAGAAGCGCTCGCCTGCACCCCGCACTGCTGCACGATGCCGGAGGAGGCGTGAAGAGTCGTATCCTGCAGGTCCTGGCCGGTGTCGCCTTGCTGGGCCTGGTTGCCGCCGGTTTGGCCCTGGCAGATTTCTACCAGTGGCAGTCCAGCCCGCTGCACCAGCGCGACGAGGCGCCCGTTGTAACACTGGAGCAGGGCGACACTGTTCGTTCGCTCACGCGTGCGCTCGCCGAGCGCGATCTGCTTGAGCGTGCGCTGTATTTTCGGATCGAAGCCCGGTTGTCCGGCCGGGCCGGTCAGCTGCAAACCGGTGAATACCGCATACCAGCCGGGACTACGCCGCGCGAGCTGCTGGCGCGCGTCGCCCGCGGCGATGTGGTGCAACACCGGTTCACCATCATTGAAGGCTGGACGTTCCAGCAGGTGCGTGCCGCACTCCAAGCCGATGATCGCATCCGCAATACGGTCCAGGATGCCGACGCCCTCATGGCGACGCTGGGACGTGCCGGCGAGCACCCGGAGGGGTGGTTTTACCCGGAGACCTACCGGTTCACCCGCGGCACTAGCGATCGGGCGATTCTCGAGCGCGCCCACCAGGCCATGCGCGAACGGCTGCAGCAGGTCTGGGAGGAGCGTCCGGACGATGACGACCTGCCGCTCGACAGTCCCTACGAAGCGCTGATTCTGGCCTCGTTAATCGAGCGCGAGACGGGGCAGGCCGACGAGCGACGGCGAATTGCGGGTGTCTTCGTACGGCGCCTGAAGCGCGGTATGCGCCTGCAAACCGATCCCACCGTGATTTACGGCATGGGCGATGACTACGATGGCCGGATTCGCACACGGGATCTTCGCCGCGACACGCCGTACAACACGTATACGCGATCGGGTTTACCGCCCACGCCCATTGCCATGCCCGGCGGCGCCTCCCTGGAAGCAGCCGTGAACCCCGCTTCCGGCTCCGCTCTGTATTTCGTCTCCCGCGGTGACGGCAGCCATGTGTTCTCCGACACACTGGAGGAGCACAATCGGGCCGTGCGGCGTTTCATCCTGGGGGAAGACGAGTGAATCGCAAGGGGATGCTCATCACTTTGGAGGGCGTGGAAGGTGCCGGTAAGACGACGGCGCTTGACGTGGTGACCGAACAATTGCGGCGTCACGGGTTACAGGTGCGGGTGACACGCGAGCCGGGCGGTACGGGCATGGGCGAATCCCTGCGTGAGTTGCTCCTGCATCACTCAGAGGCCGGGCTGAGCCCGGATACGGAAACCCTGCTCCTGTTCGCCGCCCGGGCGGAACACCTGGAGCAGGTCGTCCGCCCGGCACTCGCGGCCGGCGAGACGGTCGTATGCGATCGGTTCACGGACGCGACGTACGCCTACCAGGGCGCGGGGCGCGGTGTGGGGTCGGACCGCGTGGCGGTTCTGGAGGACTGGGTTCAGGGCGCGCTGCGCCCGGATCTCACGCTGATGCTGGATGTACCCGTGGATCAGGGCCGGGCCCGGGCGGGGCGGCGCTCGGCGCCGGACCGCTTCGAGCGCGAGCAAGACCCGTTTTTCGAGCGGGTCCGAAAAGCGTATCTGGATCGTGCCGCGGCGGAACCAGAGCGGATACGGGTTGTGGACGCCAGTGGCAGCGCCGAAGCGGTGGCCAGTGCGTTAGGCACGACCATCGACGCTTGGCTGGCCGAGCGGGCGGGGCAGGACTGGTGACGGCGGTGCCATACCCGTGGCTGCAGTCGGCCTGGCAGGATCTCGTCGAGCGCGCCCGCCGCCGCAGCCTCCCGCATGCGCTCATGCTCGCTGGACCGCGTGGCCTGGGCAAGCGGGCCCTGGCGGTAACGCTTGCGCGATTTCTCCTGTGTTCCCGCGGCGCCGCGGAGGCACCGTGCGGGGACTGCGCAGGCTGTAGCCAGGTGATGGCCGGGAGTCATCCGGACCTGCACATCCTCGAGCCGGACGAGGGTAAGCACACCATCAAGGTCGATGCTGTACGGCGTTTGATCGATTCGCTGGGCATGACCAGTCAGCACGGTGGTTATCGCGTGGCCGTACTGGCGCCGGCGGAGGCCATGACCACGAGCGGGGCCAACAGCCTGCTCAAGACTCTGGAAGAACCGCCAGCGGACGTTGTCATGATGCTCGTGACGCACGCGGCGGACCGTTTACCCGCAACCATTCGCAGCCGGTGCCAGCTTGTGCGTGTGCCGCTGCCTGCCACGGCTGACGCGCGCGCCTGGCTCGACAATCAGGACTGCAGCGAGGCAGCGGAGCTGCTGA
>JAWOFB010000125.1:0-2904 GCA_046482445.1 Ectothiorhodospiraceae bacterium
GGTAGCGCACGGCCAGGCGCGCGATGCGCGCTGGCTGATTGTGGCGCTGGGGGATGTTGAGCTCGACCTCGGCGTCGGGCGCCTGGGCCTGGAGGTGACGGGACAGCGGCTGCCCGCTGGTGTTGATGCGCCGGTCATGCTGGGCGCGCACGAGCCCATCCGCCGCCTCGGGGTGTTGGGCGGCGACGAGGAGCTCGTAGATGTCGCCTTCGCGGTCGGCCACGCTGACCACGCGGCTCGCGGGCAACTGCGCTTGGAGCCGGCTCGCCTCGCGGTGGCTGTCCAGCCACTTGCCGGATTCTTTGTTATCGAGGTCCCGCTCGTCGCCGGCGAGCCGGCGCAGGCCATGGTCGTCGGCCTCCCGCGCCCAGGCCTGGACATCGATCAGCCCGAGCGGGGTGCCCTCGGTACTAAACGCCATGGTGTCGTGGACGATGAGCCCCTGCGCCCCGTTGGCCCGGCTGCCGATGGGGCCAAGCCCCTCGGTGATGCTCGGCGCCGCATAGTTAAGCGTGGTGGTGTCCTGCACCGCGAGCACCACCTCGTGCTGGCGGCAGCGCCCGGCGCTGGCCTGCGTGTGCGAGCCGATGAGCTCCCGCATGGTGACCCTCGGATTGGCCAAAAGCCGATAGGCTGCCTTGGTTCGCGTTCGTGTGCCACAGGCCTCGGGCGTGGCGGCCTCGCTGTGGGCGGCAAACGCGCGGGTGACAGCGATCACGCGCTCGCGCAGGCGCTCATCGCCACAGCGGGCCTGAGCAAACTCGTGGCGGGCCCAGTCATCGACTGGCAGCGCAGCCGCCGCCGGGGCCCTCGCGGCGCCAAGCTGCGCTCGCCAGCCCCGGCGCAGGGGGTAGACATAGACAGCCTTGGGCGTTCGCGCCCGCGAATAGGTGGAGTCGTTGCGCCCGCGGCCACGGGTGTCACCGACATAGACCCAGTTCGCCGCTCGGTAGCAGCCACCGCGATGGCGGGCGCGATCGACGAAGGTCTCGACGAGCACCGGCTCGTCGCCGTAGCGCGCCGCCCAGTCCCGGGGCAGGCGGCGCAGGGTCTTCGCCAGCACGTGCGAGGCGAGCCCCGGGAGCTGGAACGCCGAGCGAATCAGGAAGCGGCTGTTCGCGACGACGCGCTGCAGGTTGGCCTCGCGCTGCTCCGGGCCCCACCCGATGTAGGCATCCCGCGCGTGTAGCCGCCAGGCGGACGCGCTGAACGACAGAGCAGCGACCGCGCCATACCGACTGCTGACAACGAGGTAGCGTACACGCCGCCCAACCAGGGGACCGGCGCCGAGGAAGTGCTCATCGTCCATGAGCATCTCCCAGCGCTGCGCCTGGACTTCGGTATCAACCGGGATCCAGGACAACGGCCCGAGCTCTTCCAAACAGCGGGGGCCTGGCGCCCCCGTGCATCCCAACCTCGGGGCTGGCGCGTACTGCCCAATGGCGAGACCCTCGGTATCCATACGGCAGCATGCTACGTCCCGTCAGAGCAGGTGTCCAGTGGGGTTGTGTCCGCATCCCAGGCGCCGCCATGGAAAAAACCTTCCGCGCAGCCGACGTGATTGCTCGTTTTGGCGGCGATGAGTTTGTAGTGTTGCTCCATAACACCAGCGCGGATCAGGCGCCGCGGGTGATCGAGCGCCTAGAGGCCGCCCTGAACTGCTCAGATGCGCATGATACCAACAACCACCAACCCGCCATTTCGCTCGCCCATGGGGTTGTTGCGTATGATTCGCAACGGTATCCCACCGTCGACAGCCTTATTAAGGAGGCCGACAGCCGGATGTATGCGAACAAGAGCCGCCGACGCTAGTGCGGGTGATTGCTATGGCTGGGTACCCTGGCTCTCCGGATCGCCGTGGTGGCGTATCGTGGATTGGACAGGTTGAGCTGCCCCACAGCTATCAGCCTGTCGGATTTAAACTCGTTTCAGTGGCGCAGCGTCCTAGCTTATACTGGCGCGCACGAAAGAGGTGTCGTTGGTCGTTTGGTTGCCCTGCACGCTTATGAAGAGATGCTGGTCTGTGCTCGAGCAAGGGGTAGCATTATGACAAGTCAGTTGAGTTCGGTCCGGGGCTTTACGCTGATTGAACTGGTCATCTTGCTGGTTTTGCTAGGGATACTTGCAGTGGTCGCCGCACCTCGTTTTCTTAACCTTGCAAACGATGCGGAGCGCACCGCGGTCCATGCCCAAGCTCGAGCATTGATAACTCAAGACCAGCTCAATCGCGCCGCCTGTGAAGTGGACAGCCCCGATTGCATCGACATCGGCAAAACTGGCGAGACGGCTTGCGAAGACTTCATCCAGAAATTTCTCCCCCAATACGAAGCCGATCGTTTTGAGGTGACTAACATTGACAGCGACACCTCACGAGAGGAGTGGAGGAACGGGCTTGATGACAATGAAGCCGTCTTCCAAGTGACCCGGTTCCTGGGAGAAAGCGAACCACCCACTGACGACTGGCTTGAGGACTGGAATCCCGTGCAGCCATGCATCCTGTCCCCTTCGAACTGACGAAGGCTGATCCGCGGCAGTAACGTTCCCCCTTTTTCTGCTTGTCCTAAGCCTCTACGGGTGCCAGGCGGATTACTTGTTTCCACCGTCGGTGGATGACCTGCAAGCAGAACGGGGTCAACGTCCGGCGCTACCTCGAGGACGTGCTCGGCCGCATCCAGGACCACCCGGTCAATCGGCTCCACGAGCTGCTGCCCTACCACTGGCAAAACCCCCAGACGGCCTAGACGACTCCGCCCAGGCTGCAGCGATCCCTATCCGGCCGTCCAGACGGGTTCGACCGGACAGGTACGCGAAGGAGTGGATTGTACAAGCCAGGCCCTGGAAGGTCGTGGCGGGGCGCCACTCCCACGGGTGCAGTTCATTCCCCGGCGAAACGGGTTCAACGGG
>JAWOFB010000138.1:0-8108 GCA_046482445.1 Ectothiorhodospiraceae bacterium
ACCGGCACCCTGGCTGAATCAAATCAGATGGGTTGGGGCCAGCGGCTGTTGAACAGCCCGCTGTGGCCGTTTTGACAAGCGGAGACTGGATCATGCGAAAGCAAGTCATCTCGATGGTTGCTGTCGCGGTTACTCTGGCGTTGGCGACGGGCGGCGCGGTCCACGCACGCGAGTGGCAGGGCGAGCGCATCAAGGACATCGCCTCGGTGGCCGGCGTGCGCGACAACCAGCTGGTGGGCTATGGCCTGGTGGTCGGTCTCGACGATACCGGAGACCAGATCACACAGACCCCGTTCACCGAGGAAAGCATCCGCAGCCTGCTGAGCTCCCAGGGCGTACAGATTCCGCCGGACATCACCTTCCAGTCCAGTAATGTGGCGGCCGTAACCGTTACCACCGAGCTTCCCGCGTTTGCGCGTGCTGGCCAGGAGCTGGACGTCACGGTGGCCTCCATCGGTAACGCCGAGAGCCTGCGCGGCGGGCTGCTGTTGATGACACCCCTTCGCGGTGCCGACGGTGAGGTTTACGCCATGGCCCAGGGGAATCTCACGGTCAGTGGCCTCAGCGCTGACGGCGGCGACGGCTCCAATATCACGGTGAATATCCCCAGTGCCGGTCGTATTCCCAACGGGGCCACGGTGGAACAGGAGGTGAGTTCGCCGTTCGCCAGTGGCGACACCATCGAACTCAATCTCAATACCCCGGATTTCACCACCGCGCGCCGGGTGGCCGACGCCATCAATGAGGAGCTCGGTCCGGAGACGGCGCATGCCAAGGACGCAGCTGCCGTTACTGTGCGGGCACCGGATGACCCCGACCAGCGCGTGGGCTTCATGTCCTACCTGGAGCAGATTCGCGTGCAACCGGGCCAGTCAGCCGCCAAGGTTATTGTGAATGCGCGCTCAGGAACGGTTGTCGTGGGCAGCGAGGTGCGCGTGCGTAAGGCTGCGGTGACGCACGGCAGCCTGACGGTGTCGATCACCGAGGATTTCGATGTGGATCAGCCCCAGCCGTTTACCGACGGCGGCCCCGTGGTAACACCGGATACGGATATCGAGGTCGAGCAGGAAGACAGCCCAATGTTCCTCTTTGGGCCCGGGGTGCGGCTGGAGGAAATCGTGGAATCCGTCAATCGCGTGGGCGCATCGCCCAGCGATCTCGTCGCCATCCTGCAGGCCCTCAAGGAAGCAGGGGCCCTGCGGGCGGAACTCGTGGTGATTTGAGGGCAGCGCCATGGTGATGTCCGTCCCCGATCAGCCGCAGGCGAATGTCTTCGAAAGCGGCTCGCTGGATGAGCTTCGCCGCGGGTTGAACGACCCGGAGCCCAGTGATCTGCGCCGTGTCGCCGAGGAGTTCGAGTCCGTTTTCATGAGCATGATGCTCAAGAACATGCGCGCGGCGACACCCGGTGACGAGCTGTTCGGGAGCAAGGCGATGGACAAGTACCAGCAGCTCCACGACCAGCAACTCGCCCAGAACCTGGGTGGCGAGGGTGGCCTGGGCATTGCGGACATGGTGGAGCGTCAGTTGCGTGAGAACGCCGGCTTGGATTCGCGCCCCGAGGGTGCGGCTCAGGAACGCGGGATCGGCGATTACGATCGCAGCATGGGGCCGCTGCACGTGCGCATTGCCGAGCCGGAGCCAGCCCCGGATCCGCGCGCCGGTGCGCCGGAACCGGATGCCACCGGCGGTAAAGGCAGCGGCTGGGACGAACCGGAAGCCTTCGTCCGCGATGTCTGGCCGGCGGCCCGGGAAGCGGCGAAGGAGCTGGGAGCCGAGCCGCGCGCCCTGGTCGCCCAGGCGGCGCTTGAAACCGGTTGGGGCCAGCACGTGATTCGCGACGGTTCCGGGGCGAGCAGCAACAATCTGTTCGGCATCAAGGCTGGCGCCGGATGGCAGGGCGACACGGTGCGTGTGCCGACTCTAGAGTTCCGCGAGGGTGTGCCCGAGCGCGAGATGGCCAGCTTCCGGAAATACGATTCCCTGGAAGAAGGCTTTCGGGACTATGTGCGCTTCCTCGAGGACAACCCCCGCTACCGCGAGGCCCTGAATCAGGCGGATGATCCCCGGCGATGGGCCGAAGGGCTGCAGGAGGCAGGCTATGCGACGGACCCGCAGTATGCCGACAAGATCCAGCGCATCATGGAAGGCGATCCCATGGAGACCGCGGTCGATGCACTCAAGTCTGGCGATTCGCGGCCGCTAACCGAGTTATAAGGAGGGGTGCATCATGGGGGATATGCTCGGTACCAGTGTCTCCGGGTTGCTGGCCTTCCAGCGATCGCTGGATACGACGTCGCACAACATCTCCAACGTCAACACCGAGGGGTATAGCCGTCAACGCACGGAGTTGGCCACGCGTCCCGCCACGGAGCAAGGTAACGGATTCATCGGTAACGGCGTCGAGACCACCACCGTGCGCCGCCTGTTCGACCAGAATCGCGAGGATGCGCTGCGCAACGCGGGCTCGGACTTCGAAGCCAGCGACACCAAGGCTCAGTTCAGCGAGCGGATCGACAATCTGCTCGCGGACAAAGAAGCGGGTCTGTCGCCGCAGTTGCAGTCGTTCTTCGACAGCCTGCAGGACGTCGCCAACGAACCGTCGGCCGGCTCCGCACGCGAAGTCGCCCTGGCGGAGGCGGACAGCCTGGTGAGTCGCTTCAAGCTCCTCGACCAGCGCCTTGGCGACCTTGCCGGCGAGGTGAACAATCAGCTCGAGGCGGAAGTCACGGAGATCAATCAGTTGGCATCCTCCGTGGCGGATCTCAACAGCGAGATCCAGCAGGCCGAGGGTCGTACCAGTCAGCCGGCCAACGACCTGCGCGACGAGCGCGATCTGCAGATCCGCAAGCTCTCCGAGAAGGTCGGCACCCAGGTGGTCGAGCAGGATAACGGTGCCAAGAACGTGTTCGTCGGCAACGGGCAGCCCCTGGTCAGCGGTGATCGCGCCGGCGAGCTCAACGTAACCGAGGATACCTTCGATCCCCAGGAGAGCGTGGTGACCTTCACCGGCGCCAGCGGCGATCCACAGTCGGTGAACGATACCTTGAGTGGCGGTCGCGTGGGCGGCTTGCTGGACTTCCGCTCGGAGGTTCTTCAGCCAACCCGCAACGATGTGGGGCGACTGGCCACCGAGCTTGCCGGCGCGGTGAATCAGCAGAATCGGCTGGGCCTGGATGCCAATGGCGACCCGGGCGAGGCCCTGTTCGCAACCGGCTCGCCGCAGGTCTTCGCCGCCCGGGATAACAGTGGCGCGGTGAGTGGCACACCGGATGTTGCCATTGCCGAAGACGCCGGCGGTGCGCTTACCGGAGCGGATTACGAGGTCAGCTTTGACGGCAGCGAGTACACCGTCGAAAACCTTGACTCCGGCGCGAGCGAGACGATTGCCGAAAACGGATCAACCACGTTCGAAGGCCTGACCATCGACACCGACCCGGTGGACGATGCCCAGGCAGGGGACCGCTTCCAGATCCAGCCCACCCGGGATGCCGTCGCCGGTATGGAGGTCGTGGCCCGCTCCGGTAACGATATCGCCGCGGCCGGGCCGATCCGGGCCGGTGAGGTCACGGGGCCGAATGGTGGGTCGGTGAATAGCGGTTCTGGCACCATCGAGGACGTCACGGTAAACAACGACGATAACGTCCCTTTCAACGAGGACGTGACGCTTCAGTTCCGCGAGGGCGACGGCGGCTTTGCGGTGTTGGATAACGATGGCGATGCGGTCGATGATGGCTCGGGTGATGACTTGATTCTGCCGTTCGATCCGGCAACGGAGAGCGGTGGCAAGACCTTTGACGGGGATGACCTCGCGGGTGCCGATTTTTCCGGGACGAATTTCACCGATAATCCGCTGGAAGGGGTGTCGTTCACCATGGCCGGTGAGCCGGACGATGGCGATGCCTTCCTGATGGCAGAGAACACCAATGCCAGCGGTGATAATCGCAACGCCCAGGAACTCGCCGGGATCGCCGATGAGGGGCTGTTGAATGGGGGCGAGGACAGCCCCCAGGAATTCTTCAGCGGCCTGGTCGGTGAGGTAGGCACGGAGACGCGGCGGGCCCAGAGCGAGCGGGACGCGCAGGAGCAATTGCGTGACCAGGCCCGCGAGGACCGGGAATCGCTTTCCGGCGTCAACCTGGAAGAGGAGGCGGCGGACCTGTTGCGTTTCCAGCAGGGTTTCCAGGCAGCGGCACGGGCCACCTCGGTGGCGAATGAGGTCTTCCAGAGCCTTCTCGGCGCAGTGCAGCGGTGATGGCCATGCGTGTATCCACCAGTGAGTTCAATCAATCCACCACCAACACCATCCTGGATCAGCAGTCGCAGCTGCTGAAGACCCAGAACCAGATTGGCACCGGGCGGCGGATTCTCACGCCCTCGGATGACCCGTCGGGTGCGACGCGGGCGCTGAACATTGATAAGGCCGTCAAGAGCACGGAGCAGTTTCAGCGCAACAATGAGCAGGCGGAGCTGCGCCTGAATCAGGAAGACTCGGTGCTGGATCAGGTGAGCAATGTCACGAGCCGTATCCGCGAGCTCACGGTCCAGGCGAATAATGGTACCCAGACGGAGAACAGCCGGGCTTCCATCGCTGCTGAGCTCCGTGAGCGTCGGGATGAGCTCGTCGACCTGGCGAATAGCCGCGATGGCCGGGGCGAGTTCCTGTTTGCCGGCTTTCAGTCCGAGACGCAGCCCTTCCTGCGCGAGGGGGGCGAGGTGCGCTATCAGGGCGATCAGGGGCAGCGCGATGTCCAAGTAGGCCCCTCGCGCCGTGTGGAAAGCAGTCATAACGGCTTCGAGGCGTTCATGGATATCCCCCAGGGTGATCGCGATTTTCGCGTCGATCCGAGCGAGAGTAATAGCGGTGGCGCGCGCCTCGATGGCGCCTCGGTTGTGGACGGCTCGGTGGCGATGAACGGGCCGTATGAGGCCCGTTTCGAGGAGGACGCCGACGGGAATCTGGACCAGATTATTGAAGATGGATCCGGCACGGTCGTCGCCAATGAGCCGTATGTCCCCGGTGAGCCCCTCACATTCAACGGGCGCCAGATCACTTTCGAAGGTACCCCCGATGATGGTGACTCGTTTGCCATCTCCGAAAGCGGCCGCCAGTCAATCTTCGACACCGTTGATGGCATTGTCGAATCGCTCGAGAGCCGCGGCGATGACAAAGCCGATCAGGCGCGGCTAGCCACGGAGAATTTCCAGGCCCTCGAGAATCTGGACGCGGCCATTGACAGCTTCTCGGAGACGCGAGCGGAGACCGGCGCCCGGCTCAATGCCCTGGAGTCGGAGTCCGAAACGAACGAGGCGGCGAAAGTGGACCTCGAGACGGAGCTATCGCGGGTGGAGGATCTGGACTTCGCGGAAGCCATCAGCCGTCTCAATCAGCAGCAGGCCGGACTCCAGGCGGCGCAGCAAAGTTTTTCCCAGGTCCAGA
This sequence comes from Ectothiorhodospiraceae bacterium, assembly GCA_046482445.1. Taxonomy (GTDB): domain Bacteria; phylum Pseudomonadota; class Gammaproteobacteria; order Nitrococcales; family Aquisalimonadaceae; genus Aquisalimonas. The sequence goes on from JAWOFB010000138.1 coordinate 5,441, forward strand.
ACCTGTCGCTGTTCCAGTTTATCTGAGTTCGGCTACCAGCCGGCCATGATGGTGTCGTCTGACGATAGGCCGGCCGCCGCGGCGGCCTCTAGCGCGGCTACCACGGTCTGAGCGTCGCTGATGGCGTTGGTGCCGGCGCTGAGCAACGCCAGCGCCCGGTGATAGCGCCCGGTTTCGTCCAGCGGCTCGCGCTGGTCACAGTAGCCCTGTTCCAGGAGCCATTGACTCAGATCACCGATCTTCTTGGGTCCAACACCGCTGATGCGCTCACTCTCCAGCGAGTGCACCAGCCTGTTCGGATCGCCGCCCACCGTTGCGGCGCGCTCGACGATTTCTTCTAGATACTGCGATGTCCCCAACGGGCTTTGTTCCAGCTCGGGGCGGCCCACCGGGAGACCGCGGCCGATGCGCCACGCCTCCAGCCAGGCCCGTGCGGCGGCACACCGGTTGCTCAGCCGCGTGCGCGTCCCCGCTTCCAGATGCTGGCGCGCGGCGGGTCCGTCCAGCAGGCTCTCCGCCTGGCCCAGCGTGCTGACTCTGAAATCCGCCAGCAGCCGGTAGAGCAAATCCAGGTCATCACCGAGCAGATACCAGAGATGCAGTTCGCCGGACGGCGCCAGAGGGTCCAGTTTCGGGACGCCCAGGGCCTGCGCATAACTGCTGCGATCATGCCCTTGCGGTGAGGGCACGCGCTCCCGGCCCTGCGGCGCCGGGGACGACGGGTGGGCGGGCGTGCGCTGGCGGAGCGTATCCAGGTCGATGACGCGGGGTTCCTGCCCCGTGGCCTGATGCCAGCGCGCAATGTCGTCGGGCTGGGCCGTCAGATAGATCAGCTGGCGGCCTTGCTCGGTGGTGAGGCTGTGCAGGGCCTGGGCGACCGCGCGAAAGCGATCCGGGTCCGTCGTGCTCAGGGCCTCGTCCAGCAGCAGCGGCAGGGCAACATGGCGATCCTCCTGTTGCTGGACCCAGGCCATGCGCAGGGCAATGAGCAATTGCATGCGCGTTCCCACGGACAACTCGCCGAGACTGCGGTGCGTATCGGCTGTGGTGTCCCAGGCGCAAGGGTTGCCGGCACTGTCGAGTTCCAGGTGGTAGCGCTCGTGGGTGAACTGCCTCAGCCACGTGTCCGCGACGCGCACGGCTACCGGCTGATGCCGACTGCGGTGTTCGCGCTCGACTTCGTCCAGCAGGAAGCGGCCGGCCTCGGCGACCATGCGCTGCTCGAAACGCTCTTCGAGAGCCTCCCGGGCGCGGTCACGCTCCGCCCGCGCGGTTTCCAGTTGCAGTTGTTGCTCGGCGGCCGCGATGCGCTCATGGATGCGCGCTCGCTCCTGCACGCGTTGCTCGTGCTGGCCCGCCTCCGCGCGTGCCTGGTTGAGCTGTTGCTCCAGTGTCGCAGTATCCTCCCGATCGGCCGTCGCCACCACCTCTGCGGGCGCCTGCGCGAGCCGTTGTCGCACCATGTCCTCGCGGGAGCGTGCGTCTGCCAGGGCGTCCCGCGCGCTCTCCCAGGCGGGGAGCGCGCGAATGCGTGTGAGCAGCGTCTCGCGGTCGCCTGGCTCCAGTCCGGCCCGGTGGTAGAGTGCCGTCAGGCGCTCATCCGCCTGCTGTAAGTACCTGAGCGCGCGTTCTCGGTCTGTGTTCGCCTGGTTGAGTTGGTCGGCAAACCGCAGCGCGTCCTGCCGCGTGCGCTCGACCTGCTCCAGGGCCGCGTTGAGATCTACCGGGTCCTCACTGGCTGGCCGCGCCTGCCACGTCTCGAGGAAGGCGCCCACGGGCGTGCGCAGGTTCTCGGCATGGTCTGCGTGCCCGGCGGCGCGCGCCTCGGCGGCGCGGGCCTGGGTGCGGGCCTCATCCAGCGTGCGCACACGCTGCAGAAACAGCGGGAAGTGGCGTCCCAGGTGATCGGGGTCGGGCTCCAGTCCGGCAGCGCCGGCTTCCGTGAACACGCGCTGCCGCGCAGCTTCCTGCGCCTGTTCAGCGGCGCGCAGGCGCTCGTCGAGTGCCCGCTGATCCACCCCACGACCGCGCCTGAGCGAATACCAGAGCACACCGGTGAGCCCGGCTACACCCAGGGCGACGACGGCAATCGCTGTTAGCGCCGCTGCCGGCTGGGCGGCGAGCCAGGCGAGTGCGCCGGCACTCCCGGCAACACAGGCTGCGGCCATGAGCGCCCGCGGTACCGATAACCGCGCCCGGTTGGTGGCGGCACCCTCCCTGGCGGCGCGCGCCTGGTCCATGACGTCGGTGGCCTGTGTCAGTTCACGCACGGCCTCATCCAGGCGCGCCAGACGGTCCGTGGTGAGATCCAGCGACTCACTGATCGGTGTACCGAGCAGCTGCGTAGTCTCGCCAGCAGTGGCATTGGCCGCACGCACGGCCTCGCGGGCCTGCTCGGCGTGGTTGAGTTGATCACGCAGCGCGTCCGTACGCTGTCGCTGGGCCGAGATCGCTTCGGGCTCCGGCGCCGTCTCGACCATGCCGGTCTCGCGCAGGCGCTCGTCAGCACGTTCGGCGTCCTTCTCCGCCTGCCTGACAGTGTCAAGGTGCTGTTGCCGCTCGCCCTCCAGCGTCTCCAGGTCGTCCTGACTCACGCCCTCGGGCATGGCCTCCGGGAACCGCGCCAGGGCCTGCTCGGCCTCGCGCGTGGTGCGCCGCGCCGTTGCCA
>JAWOFB010000166.1:0-5193 GCA_046482445.1 Ectothiorhodospiraceae bacterium
CGCCCGGTACCCCGCGGTGTCTTGAGGCTGTCGGATCAGCGGCAGCCGTCCGAGACCGCACGGCGTGGCTGCGGCCACTTAATCGATCGCATGGCGATCGGCCGGCGCAGACGGTGCAGCCCCGGGCAGATCATGCTGCGGAAGGCGACCGTTTGACCCCGTAAGGGGAGGGCCGGGGGTACCCGGCCCGCACGCGCCCTGTTGTTCGGATGAGCAACAGGGGTCATGACCCGTTCCAGGAGGACATGTCCCATGCCAATGACGCTGGAACAGAAAAAGGCCATGACCGCGGAAGTCAACGCGGTCGCCCAACAGGCCCATTCGGCCGTTGCCGCGGAGTATCGCGGCATCAAGGCGACCCAGATGGACAGCCTGCGCGCTCGCGCTCGTAATGAAGGCGTCTACCTCCGGGTGGTGAAGAACTCCATTGCGCGCCGGGCCGTTGAGGGCACCGACTTCGAATGCATGACCGAGGAGTTCTCCGGTCCGTTGATGCTCGCCTTCTCCAAGGAGGATCCGGGTGCAGCGGGGCGTCTGGTCAAGGCGTACCAGAAGGAGAACCCGAAGCTCGTGCCGAAGTTCGTCGCAATGAGCGGCAAGCTCTACCCGGCCTCCGAACTGGAGCGCCTGGCGAGCCTGCCGACCCGTGATGAGGCTCTCAGCAAGCTGATGGCGACCATGAAGGCGCCGAGCCAGAAGCTGGCAACCACCTTGAACGAGGTGCCCGGCAAACTGGTGAGAACGCTGGCCGCCGTCCGCGACGCCAAGCAAGAGGCGGGCTGACCGGCTTCCGGGTCGGAACCTGATTGTTTCCACCTACGCAGCGCAGACCCCGTTGGGGCTGGGCCCACTGATCGACCAGGAGTAAACACCATGGCTGTCTCCAAAGAGGAAATCCTCGAGACCATCGGAAACATGAGCGTCCTTGAGGTTGTCGACCTCATTGAGGCGATGGAAGAGAAGTTCGGCGTGACTGCGGCCGCTGCCGTGCAGGCTGCGCCGGCTGCCGGCGGTGGCGGTGAAGAAGCCGAAGCCGCCGAAGAGAAGACCGAGTTCGACGTGATCCTGAGCAGCTTCGGCGAGAACAAGGTTGGCGTGATCAAGACCGTGCGCGGTATCACCGGCCTGGGCCTGAAGGAGGCCAAGGAAGTCGTCGAAGGCGTGCCGTCGCCCCTGAAGGAGGGTGTCAGCAAGGAAGACGCGGACGACATGAAGAAGCAGCTGGAAGAGGCCGGCGCCAGCGTCGAGATCAAGTAAGACTTGGCCGCGACACAAGTCGGCACTGCTGTATTGGAACTGGCTGGTCGCCCCCGGGCGGCCGGCCTATTCCCGTTTCCGGGTAATCCGGAGCCGGGACGGGCTTAAAGTTGCGCGCCCCCGCGAGGGGTGCGCAAGTTTGAGCAACTGTCCCGTTCCCCGAGCGAACATGGGTGAGGAACCTCGATGGCCTACTCTTTCACCGAAAAAAAGCGCATCCGCAAGGATTTCGGCAAGATCCCGAACATTCTGGAAGTGCCCTATCTGCTGGCGACGCAGCTGGACTCGTACCAGCAGTTCCTGCAGCCGGACAAGGAGCCGGATAACCGGGATGAAGCCGGTCTGCACGCCGCTTTCCGCTCGGTGTTCCCGATTACCAGCTATTCGGGCACGGCCGCGCTCGAGTACGTAAACTACCGCATTGGCACGCCGGTGTTCGATGTCGACGAGTGCCAGCTGCGCGGCATGACCTACGCTGCCCCGATGCGCGCGCTGGTCCGTCTCGTCCTCTACGACAAGGACGGCCGGACGGTGAAGGACGTCAAGGAGCAGGAAGTCTACATGGGCGAGCTGCCCCTGATGACGGAGAACGGCACCTTCGTCGTCAACGGCACCGAGCGCGTCATCGTGAACCAGCTGCACCGTTCGCCCGGCGCTTTCTTTGACCACGACAAGGGCAAGACCCATTCGTCGGGCAAGTTGCTGTTCACCGCGCGCGTCATCCCCTATCGCGGCTCCTGGCTGGATTTCGAGTTCGACGCGCGCGACAACATCTTCGTGCGCATCGACCGTCGCCGGAAGCTGCCGGCCACCGTGCTGCTGCGGGCGCTGGGTTACAGCAACGAGGCAATGCTGGACATGTTCTTTGACAAGAACACGTTCCATTTCCGCAAGAAGGGCCTGGTCATGGACCTGGTTCCGGAGCGGCTGCGCGGCGAGACCGCCCAGTTCCCCATCGAGCTCGAGGGCGAGACCCTGGTGGAGCAGGGCCGGCGGATTACCGCGCGGCATATCCGGCGCATGGAAAAGGCCGAGCTCAAGCAGCTCACCGTGCCGGACGAGTACCTCGAGGGCCGGATCCTGGCGCACGACGTGGTGGACAGCTCCACCGGCGAGATCATCGCCGAGACCAACGCCGAACTGACCCCGGAGATCATCCAGAACATCAAGGATGCCGGGATCAAGAAGGTGGACACGCTGTTCGTCAACGACCTGGACCAGGGGCCGTACATCTCCAACAGCATGCGCCTGGATACCACGCGCACGCAGCTCGAGGCGCTGGTGGAAATCTACCGCATGATGCGCCCGGGCGAGCCGCCCACGAAGGATGCGGCGGAGAACCTGTTCCAGAACCTGTTCTTCTCGGAAGACCGCTACGATCTCTCGGCGGTGGGCCGCATGAAGTTCAACCTGCGGGTGGGCCGTGACGAGGTGACCGGGCCCGGTACGCTGGAGAACGACGACATCGTGGCCGTGCTGCAGACGCTCATCGACATTCGCAACGGCAAGGACAGCGTCGACGACATCGACCACCTGGGCAACCGGCGCATCCGCTCGGTGGGCGAGATGGCCGAGAACGTTTTCCGTGTGGGCCTGGTGCGCGTCGAGCGTGCCGTGCGTGAGCGCCTGAGCCTGGCCGAGAGCGAGGGGCTCATGCCCCAGGAACTCATCAATGCCAAGCCGGTGGCGGCGGCCGTCAAGGAGTTCTTCGGCTCGTCCCAGCTGTCGCAGTTCATGGACCAGAACAACCCGCTCTCCGAGGTGACCCACAAGCGCCGCGTTTCGGCGCTCGGGCCGGGGGGGCTCAACCGTGAGCGTGCCGGCTTCGAGGTCCGAGACGTGCACCCGACCCACTACGGCCGGGTCTGCCCCATCGAGACGCCTGAGGGGCCAAACATCGGGTTGATCAACTCGCTGGCCTGCTACGCCCAGACCAACCGCTACGGCTTCCTGGAGACGCCTTACCGGCGCGTGGTCGGCGGCCAGGTCACCGACCAAGTGGACTACCTCTCGGCCATCGAGGAGTCGCGCTACATCATCGCCCAGGCGAACGCCCGCCTGGACGAGAACGGTTATCTGGCGGACGACCTGATCTCCATCCGGCACCAGAACGAGTTCGGCATGTCCACGCCGGACAAGATCCAGTACATGGACGTCTCGCCCAAGCAGACGGTGTCCGTGGCGGCGGCGCTGGTGCCGTTCCTGGAGCATGACGACGCCAACCGCGCGCTCATGGGCGCCAACATGCAGCGCCAGGCGGTGCCCACGCTGCGTGGTGAAAAGCCGCTGGTCGGCACGGGCCTGGAGCGTTCCGTGGCCACCGACTCCGGTGTCACCGTGGTGGCCCGGCGCGGCGGCAGGGTGGAATCCGTGGACGCCGCCCGGGCCGTGATCCGGGTCAACGACGACGAGACGGCACCCGGCGAGCCGGGCGTGGATATCTACAACCTGACCAAGTACACGCGCTCCAACCAGAACACCTGCGTCAACCAGAAGTCTCTGGTCAACGTGGGGGACGTGGTCGCCCGCGGCGACGTGCTGGCCGACGGCCCGAGCACGGACATGGGCGAGCTGGCCCTGGGCCAGAACATGCGCGTGGCCTTCATGCCGTGGAACGGCTACAACTTCGAGGACGCCATCCTGATCTCGGAGAACGCGGTTAAGGAGGATCGCTACACCTCGATCCACATCGAGGAACTCACCTGTGTCGCGCGCGACACCAAGCTGGGGCCGGAAGAGATCACGGCGGACATTCCCAATGTCGGGGAGTCGGCTCTGTCCAAGCTGGACGAGTCCGGCATCGTCTATATCGGTGCCGAGGTCAAGGCCGGCGATATCCTGGTGGGCAAGGTGACGCCCAAGGGCGAGAGCCAGCTCACGCCGGAGGAAAAGCTCCTGCGTGCGATCTTCGGCGAGAAGGCCTCGGACGTGAAGGACACTTCGTCCCGCGTGTCGCCGGGCATGGACGGCACGGTGATCGACGTGCAGGTGTTCACGCGCGACGGCGTCGAGAAAGACGCCCGCGCCCTGGACATCGAGCGCGATGCCCTGGCCAAGATCCGCAAGGACCTGGACGACCAGTACCGGATCTTCGAGGACGACGCCTTCCAGCGCATCCAGTCCACCATCGTGGGCATGGAGGCCGAAGGCGGGCCCAACGGCCTGACCAGCGGCAGCCAGGTGACGGAGAAGTACCTGGAGACCCTGGACCGGGAGAAGTGGTTCGAGATCCGTCTCAAGGACGAGTCGGCCAACGAGCTCCTGGAGCGCGTCCAGCAGCAGCTGAAGTCCCAGCAGGAGGCGTTCGACCGCCACTTCGAGGAGAAGAAGGAAAAGATCACCCAGGGCGACGATCTGGCCCCGGGCGTTCTCAAGATGGTCAAGGTCTACCTGGCGGTGAAGCGCCGCTTCCAGGCCGGCGACAAGATGGCCGGGCGCCACGGCAACAAGGGCGTGATCTCCATGATCGTGCCCCAGGAGGACATGCCCTTCGACAGCGAAGGGGTGCCCGTGGACGTGGCCCTGAGCCCGCTGGGCGTGCCCTCGCGCATGAACGTCGGCCAGGTGCTGGAGGTGCACCTGGGCTGGGCGGCCAAGGAGCTCGGGCGCAAGCTCGGCGCCATGCTGGACGCCCAGGCGAACATGCAGGCGCTGCGTGACGAGCTGGACGCCATCTACAACCACAGCGGCCAGACCGTGGACCTGAACAGCCTCTCCGACGAAGAGGTGATGCGCCTGTGCCACAACCTCCGTGGCGGTGTGCCCATGGCCACGCCGGTGTTCGATGGCGCCCGCGAGGAAGAGGTCAAGTACATGCTGCGCCTGGCCGGCTTGCCGGAATCCGGGCAGACCACGCTCTACGACGGCCGAACCGGCGATGCCTTCGACCGGCCGGTGACCGTGGGCTACATGTACATGCTCAAGCTCAACCACCTG
>JAWOFB010000187.1:0-7047 GCA_046482445.1 Ectothiorhodospiraceae bacterium
GGGCGCGCTTCCTACCGTTGCCGGCGGGGGCCAGCCTCCGCCGTTGCTTTCCCGCAATCCGTCCCGGCGCCACACGCCGCCGGTTCCCCGGAACTGCGCGCGGGGGCTGTTAGGCCGGTGATCCCGAGGCGTCCCGGTAGCCGACGTAGCGGCCGGATCGCGAGCATCAGCAGGGCCGCCAGCGCCAGCCACTGCAGCCACGGCGGTAACAGGGCTTCGTGCACCGCTGTGCGGCCCGCCACCTCCAGTCCCGCGGACGCCACCATGCCATCGAGTAAAAGGCCGGCGACCACCGCGCCACCCGCGACCACCGCCAGGTAGACAAGCGTCGAACGCGTCCCCATTTCCCGGCGTAACGCGCCCAGGGTCGCCAGACTCGTCACCGGCCCGGCGAGCAGGAACACGAGGACAGTACCCGGCGAGACCCCGGCAAACAGGAGCCCGGCAGCCACGGGCGTCGCCGCGGTGGCACAGATGTACATGGGCACACCGATGAGCGCCATGACCAGCATCGGCAGGATACCGCTTCCCACCGCCGCGAGGGTCTCCGGCGGCAGAGCGGCCATAAGCGCCCCGGCAACCAGCAGGCCCACCAACAACCAGACGCTGATGTCATCGAGCAGCTGCGTGAAGGCGTACTGCACACCCCGGAACAACCGCGTGCGCTTGCCGTCCGGTTTGGTGCTAGGACAGCAGTCTTGGTCAGGGGCTGCGGTCCCGCAGCACCCCGTGTCCCCCTCGGCCGCTTCGGACGCTGCCGCACCTGCAGCACCGCCCACGCGGCCGACGAGCAAGCCGGTTGCCACCGCCGTCGCAAAGGCCCCGAAGACCCGCCCGACGAGCATCACTGGGCCCAGAAGGGCATAGGTAATCGCCATGGAATCCACGCCCACCCCGGGCGTGCTGACCAGGAATGCGGTGGTGGGCCCGCGCCCGGCGCCGGCGCGATGCAAGGACAGGGCCGTGGGAATGGCGCCACACGAGCACAGTGGCAGCGGCACGCCCGCTAGGGCGGCACGAGCGATACTGCCGCCACCGTTGCCTGCGAACCAGCCACGCAGTCGCGCATCCGGCAGAAAGGCGTGCACCAGTCCCGCCGCCAGCAGCCCCACCACGAGCCAGGGAGCGGCGTCTAATGCAACAGACACAACCCCGTGGAGATACCCCATGGCCTTGTACCCCTTGTTGGTGGCAACACTGTGCCGCGACCGCCAGGGGCAATACTATTACGCAACGGCTGTGGGCGCCGGCCGCGGACCCGGATCCTGTGCTACCGTCTCTCAGATCCCGAAAGCGGACAGAGCGCGTCGCGGGTAGCGACTCAGCCAGCAAGTCATCCTGGGGACGGTATGCAAATCGCGGTCATCGGCGCCGGCCTCGCCGGACTGAGCTGCGCGTCGCGCCTGCAGGAGCGCGGCCACGGCGTTACTGTACTGGACAAGGCTCGGGGCCCCGGTGGCCGGATGACCACCAGCCGCGGCGAGGGCTGGCAGGCGGACCTGGGCGCCCAGTATTTTACCGCCCGGGACCCCCTGTTCCAGGAAACCGTGGTCGAATGGCAGCGCCAGGGCATTGTCGCGGAGTGGCAGGCGCACCTGGTGCAGCTCGACCCTCAGGGCGGTGTCGCACCCGCGCGGCAGACCGAGCGCTGGGTGGGTGGCCCACGCATGAGCGTGGTGACGCGCCAGATCGCCATGGAGCTCACCGTCGTCACCGGCAACCAGGTCATCGGCATCAACGGCCAGCCCGGATCCTGGCAGGTTACCGTGGCCAGTGGCCGGGCATGCGGCCCCTTCGGTGCCGTGGTGGTGGCGCTTCCACCGGGCCAGGCCGCACCGTTGCTCGAGGGCGTTACTCCGGGCATCGCAGCGCAGGCCGCAGCCGTGTCCATGCGCCCGTGCTGGAGCTGCGTCGTGCGCGTGGACGGCTCCGGTCCCGCGTTCGACGGTGCTTTTGTCATCGATGACACGGTGCTGCGGTGGTTGGCACGCGACAGCAGCAAGCCCGGTCGCACCGACCCGGGCATCTGGGTCCTGCACGCCACCAGCGACTACTCCACCGCCCACCTGGAGCAAGCACCGGAAACCGTCGGCCCGGCGCTGGCGGCGCATTTTCAGCACCTTGCAGGCCTTGAGCAGCAACCGGCGATCCTGCGCACACACCGCTGGCGCTACAGCCAGTGTGCCGCCCCCCTGGACACCGGCTTCCTGCTGGACAGGGACCGCGGCGTCGGTGTTTGCGGGGACTGGTGCAACGGCGACCGTGTGGAAGGCGCCTGGCTCAGTGGCCGGCGATTAGCCGAAGCATTCCCGGGGCCGAACGCCTGACGCCGGCCTCGCCTTCGGCCTATTCAAAAAAACGGGGCGCGCCCTTGCGGGTCGCGCCCCGTCATCATCCGGATCGGGCTCGTTTAGTGAGCGTGGCCGTGTTCCTTTTCCTCATCGGTCGGCTCGCGGACCTCCACGACCTTGACCTCGAAGTTCAGCGGCACCCCGGCCATCGGGTGGTTGGCATCCACCGTCACGTCGTCACCGTCGATCGCGGCGATGGTCACGATCTGCTCGCCGCCCTCGGCCTGCGCCTGGAACTGCATGCCCACCTGGAGTTCGTCGACCCCCTGGAACAGGTTCCGCGGCACCACCTGGGTCAGGTCATCACGCCGCTCGCCGTAGGCTTCTTCCGGCGGCACCCGCACGTTGACCTCTTCACCCTCGTCCTTGCCTTCCAGCGCCTGCTCGAGACCGGGGATGATATTGCCGTTCCCGTGCATGTAGGAAAGCGGCTCTTTGCCCTCGGACGTATCCAGGACGCTGCCGTCTTCGTCCTTCAGGGTGTAGTCGATGGCAACGACCTTGTCCTTAGCAATCTGCATGAGGCAAACCTCTAACAATGAATGGACATTCCATGATACGTCCCCCTGCCAGACCACGCAAAGCCTTTTCCCCTGTGCAGACAAGGGGTTCACAGCGCCGGGACTGCCCGCTTCACGCCCCCTTGTTCACTTACTTGAGCAAACGCTGCAGGGCTGCCAGGTAGGCCTGCTCGTCGGGTTCGCCGCTGCTGCGCTGGGCATTCCACAACGCCTCGGCCAGGGGCTCCATCATGCGGTGCTCCGCCTCCAGGTGATCCCCGCAGCGCCGGGTCAGCGCCTCGTGGACGGCACGCACGCCGGCCGGCCGGTCCGTGGCCACCTGCTCGCGCAGCGCCATATGCAGGCCCATGTGCAAAAACGGGTTGGTGCTGCCGTCTTCCGGCGTCCAGTCAGCAGCCAGGGCCCGGTCGCTGTCCTCGAGGAGCGGCTGGTACTCCGGGTGCTCTGCCACCACCTGCCCGATGGCCGCCTCCAGTTGGCTCACCGTCTCGCCCGCGCGGTACTTACGCCAGGCATCCACGTACTGCCGTCGCAGGGCATCACGGTCCCGAGAGAACATGGCTTTCCTCCCTCGCTCGGCCAAGCCGTATGACAACAACCGAGCCAACGCGTTGAACGAACCGTCACGGGAATCGTATCCGGTGTCAGTCCGCGGTCTTGTCCGTGTACTCGCACAGGTCTTCAATCACGCACGCGCCGCATCGGGGTTTGCGGGCGGTGCAAACGTAGCGCCCGTGGAGAATCAGCCAGTGGTGGGCGTCGCGGGCAAACGCCTTGGGTGTCCAGCGCTCCAGTTTGTCCTCCACCGCCCGCACGGTCTTCCCCGGGGCCAGCCCGGTGCGGTTAGCCACCCGGAAGATGTGCGTGTCCACGGCAATGGTGGGCTCGCCGAAGGCGGTATTGAGAATGACGTTGGCTGTCTTGCGCCCCACCCCCGGCAAGGCCTCCAGATCGGCCCGGGACCGCGGCACCTCCCCCTCGTGGCGATCCACCAGCATCCGACACAGGCGAATAATGTTACGCGCCTTGCTGTTGTACAGGCCGATGGTCTGGATGTGCTCCTTGAGGCCGTCCTCGCCCAGATCCAGGATCGCTTCGGGTGTGTTGGCCACGGGGAACAGGCGCGCCGTGGCCTGATTCACACTGCGGTCCGTGGCCTGGGCCGACAGGACCACGGCCACGAGCAGCTCGAAGGGCGTGTTGTAGGCGAGTTCAGTGGTGGGCTCCGGGTTGTGGTCCCGCAGTCGCCGGAAGATTTCCTGTCGCTTGGCGTGGTTCATGGGCAATCCGATGGTTTTGGCAAGAGCCGAGCGGTTGTCACTCCACCGCGGCCCGCACGGGTGTGGCAACCGGGATCGGCGCCGCCCGTCGCAGGCGCCGTGCCTCAATGACGTTGCGCGCCGCCACCAGCAGGCCCAGACCGATGAAGGCCCCTGGCGGCAGCAGCGCCAGCAGGAACCCCTGGTCCACGGGCAGCACCGGGACCGTCAGGCCGCCGAAACCGTCCCCCAGTAGCAGATCCGCGTCGCGCAGCAGCGTGCCGTGACCCATAACCTCCCGCAAGCCACCCAGTGCCACCAGCACGCCGGTAAACCCCGCGCCCATCATCAGGCCGTCGACGGCCGCGGGTCCCGGGGGTGCCCGCGAGGCAAAGGCCTCGGCCCGGCCGAGGATGGCGCAATTGGTGACGATCAGCGGCACGAAGATGCCCAGCACCTGGTAGAGCTCGTGGAAAAAGGCATTCATCACCAGTTCCACCATGGTCACCAACGACGCGATGATGAGCACGAACACCGGGATGCGAATCTCCGGCCGGGCGGCGCGGCGGATCAACGACACCACCACGCCGGATCCCAGCAGCACCGCCGTGGTGGCAAGCCCCAGCGTCAGGGCGTTGACCAGCGTATTGCTCACCGCCAGAAGCGGGCACAGGCCCAGTAGCTGCACCAGACCGGGATTGTTGTGCCAGAGGCCGTCGCGGGCCAGGCCCGCGTAATCGGTCGCCGCCATGGGTCACTCACCTCGCGATACCAGTCGGAGAGGCACCCCCCAACCGTCAGCTCGTGTTCTGCCGCTCGAAGATGCGCTCGCCCTCGTCGCGGTAGAACGCCAGTGCCTGCCGCACCGCCCGGATGACTGCGCGCGGCGTGATGCTGGCACCGGTAATGCCGTCGAAGGCGCCGCCGTCGCGACGCAGCGCCCAGTCCTCGGGCGGCGGGTCCTCAAGACTCCGGCCGCGGAAGCCGTGAATCCAGTCGCTTCGCTGCGCCTCAATAGCGTCGCCGAGCCCCGGTGTCTCGCTGTGCTCCAGCACCCGCACGCCGGTGACGCTGCCGTCGCGATGAATGCCGACAAGCAGCTTGATTGGGCCATTGTAGCCGTCCGGCGCGGTCACCGGCAGTATCAGCACCTGCGGTTCACCGTCGGTGCGGGCCACATAGGCCGTCACAGCGGCGTCCGTGCCCAGACGCGGATCGCGGACGCGCACGGTGGCAGCCGCCGGGTTGTTGCTGTAGCGCACGTCGGGCAGGACCCGTTCGAGCTGGCGCAGACGCTGCTCCTGGCGCCGCTGCTCGATGGGCTCGCGCGTAAGATCGTGGACCAGGGCAACGCCGCCCGTGCCCACGATCGCGACCGCCAGCAACAAACCACCGGCGCGCAGCATGGCGCGTGCGGGCCCGTCGCCAGTCATGCGCCACCCCCGCCGTGACCGTAGATGCGCGGCCGCGTGACCCGGTCGATCAGCGGCACGGCCATGTTCATGAGCAGGACCGCGAAGGCGATGCCGTCCGGATAGCCGCCCCAGGTACGAATCACCCAGGCCAGCAAGCCGATCCCGAGACCGAACACCAGCCGCCCCCGCGGCGTGGTGGCAGCGGAGACCGGGTCCGTCGCCACGAAAAAGGCCCCGAGCATGGCTCCACCCGTGAGCACGTGGAACAGCGGCGCCGGATACTGGTCCGGGTTCCAGCCCCAGAAGACCAGGGCCGGCACGGCCAGGCCCAGGAGCACGCCGGTGGGGATCTGCCAGCGGATCACGCGCAGGGCGAGCAGGGTCAGCCCACCCGCCAGGAACCCGGCGTTCACCCATTCCCAGCCACGCGCGGCGACGGCACCGAAGGCCGGCCCGCCACGCAGTTCACCCAGCGTGCGCTCCTGGCCCAGCCCGGTGCGGATACGGTCCAGTGGCGTCGCCTGGGTAATGGCATCCAGGCCACCCGGCCAGTGCCCGGTGAAAACGCCGCGGACCGACTCCAGCGGCCCCAGCACACCATCGGTGCCCCCCATCATGGCAGGCCACTGCACCATGGCCTGGGGGAAGGCGACGAGCAGGGCCACGTATCCCACCATGGCCGGATTGAACGGGTTGTAGCCCAGCCCGCCGTAGAGGTGCTTGCCGAACACCAGCCCGAAGGCGACGCCCACGGCGGTTATCCAGGCCGGTAGCAGCGGCGGCAGGCACAGCGCCAGCAGGACCGCCATGACCACCGCGCTCCAGTCATTCAGGAACAGCGCCACCGGCCGGCGACGCAGCCGCAGCATGGCCATTTCGCAGAGCACCGCCACGGCAACGGCCACGACAATATTGACCAGAACGCCCCAGCCAAGCACCGCCACCATGGCGGCCACGCCGGGCACCAGTGCCAACAGGACCCGCTGCATGACCCGGGCGACGCGGTTGCCCCCGTGGCCGTGCGGCGCCGGGGGCGTCGTCAAGCGCATGGCCCTCTCCGCCCGCGCAACCATCGAATCACGCCAACCACCCCACAGCCTCAGGCCCCGTCCCCGCCGGAACGCTTGCGTTCCCGGGCCCGCGCGATAGCGGCGTTGATCTCCGCCTTCTTGTCGGTCGCGCCGTCACCGCCCTGCAGGGCGGCCTTCTTGCGCTCGCGGCGCTCGGCCTGTTCGCGGCGCTCGCGCTCCAGGCGCTGTTGCCGGAAGGCGTAGCGCTCGCGGGCCTGCTCGGCGAAGCGTTGCTCCGCCTCAGCCTCCCGAATGGCGTCCTTGGCATGCCGGTAATACCCCACCAGCGGCAGGTGGCTGGGACAGACATAGGCACAGGCACCGCACTCGATGCAGTCGAACAGCGCGTGCTCGTGCAGCGCCTCGTGGTCTTCGGCGCGCGCATGCCAGAACAGCTGCTGCGGCTGCAGCGACACGGGGCAGACCTCGGC
>JAWOFB010000301.1:0-4822 GCA_046482445.1 Ectothiorhodospiraceae bacterium
GCAGCAGAGTCGGACAGGGCCGCCGCCGAAGGCACGACCCGGGCACGGCGCGTCAGCGAGCGCCTGGCGGCCGCCGATGATGCGGATGACGAGCCCGGCGACGGCGATGCCGACAGCATCCTGGTCCAGGTGGGCGCCTTCAGCAGTGCGGCCAACGCAGAGTCCCTGAAAGAACGCCTTGCCGAGGACGATCTGGGCCCGGTCTCCGTGGAGCGCCATGACGGAGTGCACCGGGTGCGCATCGGTCCGTTGGCGGGCCGTGCACGTGCCGAGAGCCTGATGGAGCGCCTGCGCGCCGCCGGTTTCAACGGGGGTCACGTGGTTGCAGCCGACTGAACCGGCAGATCCCCGGGATCCCGGGCGGCGTGGTACCCTGCTGACCTCGCGGTCCCGCGCCGCGCCCGTGCCCGTTCCACCGCGACGAGAGAAACGCATGCGCCTGTTCGCCCTACTCCTCTGCCTGCCCCTGCTGGTATCGACGACCCTGGCCGCCGCCAAGCCGTCCCGACCGGAGCCGGATCCGCCGTCCATCGGCGCCGAGAGCTACATCCTCGTGGATCACGACAGCGAACGTGTCATCGCCTCGCGCAATGCGGACAGCCAGCACGAGCCAGCCAGCCTGGTGAAGTTGATGACCGCTTATGTGGTCTTCAGCGAGTTGCGCGACGGGCACTTGAGCCTGGACGACGAGGTGACCATCAGCGAGACAGCCTGGCGCATGGGTGGCTCGCGCATGTTCGTGGAGGTGGGCAATCGCGTCACCGTGGAGGATCTGCTGCGCGGCATGATCATCCAGTCCGGCAATGACGCCAGTGTCGCGCTGGCCGAGCACGTCGCCGGCGACGAGGCCACCTTTGCCCAGATCATGAACCAGCAGGCCGCCGAGCTGGGCATGGACGACACCCACTACACCAACGCCACGGGCTGGCCCAACCCCGAGCAGCTCACCACGGCCAGCGACATCGCCATCCTGGTCCGGGCGATGATCCGCAACTTCCCGGAGTACTACGATTTCTACTCCCAGAAGGAGTTCAACTACGCGGGGATCACCCAGCGCAACCGCAACGAATTGCTGTGGCGCGACGACAGTGTTGACGGCCTGAAGACAGGCTATACCGAGGCCGCGGGCTACAACCTGGTCACCTCCGCCGAGCGTGAGGACGTGCGCCTGATCTCGGTGGTCCTTGGGACGGACAGCGCCCAGGCACGCATGGACCAGAGCCAGTCGTTGCTCAACTTCGGTTTTCGCTTCTACGGCACCTACGAGCTGTACAGCCCGGATGACCCGGTCGCCGAGCCGCGTCTGTGGAAGGGCGCAACGGAGACGCTGCCGGTGGGCGTGGCCGAACCCCTGTACGTCACGGTCCTGCAGCGCGCCTACGAGGATCTGGAGGCGAGCATGGACATCCGCTCGACCATCGTGGCACCCGTCGAGCAGGGTGAGGAACTCGGCACCGTGGAAGTGCACAACGGCGATGAGCTGGTTGCGGAGGCCCCGCTCGTGGCCCTGGAGGCGGGCGAACCCGGCGGCCTGGTCGGGCGTCTCTGGGACAGTGTCCTGCTGCGCTTCCAGTAACGCCCATGAGTACCTCGGACGAAGACACGCTCCTGGAGTTTCCGTGCGAGTTCCCGATCAAGGCCATGGGGACCGCGGAGCCGGATTTCGTGTTGCACGTGCTCGCCATTATCCGGGAACACGTGCCGGACGTTGACGACACGCGCGTGACAACCACCGCCAGCCGCCGCGGCACCTATGTGTCCGTCACCGTCCCCATTACGGCGACCAGCAAGGCCCAACTGGAGGCCATCTATCAGAGCCTCTACGACGACAGCCGCGTGGTCATGACGCTGTGACGTTGCCCGAGGCGCTGGCCATTCGGACGCGGCATCTCGGTCAGGTGGACTACGAACCCACCTGGCGAGCCATGCAGTCGTTCACCCAGGAGCGCGACGAGACCACCCCGGACGAGCTCTGGCACCTGCAACACCCGCCGGTGTTCACCCAGGGCCTCAACGGTCGCCCGGAACATCTGCTCGATCCCGGCCCCATCCCGGTGGTAGCGGTGGACCGCGGCGGCCAGGTGACCTATCACGGTCCCGGCCAGGCGGTGGTGTACGTGCTCGTGGACCTGCGGCGTCGCGGGCTGGGTGTGCGGCGCCTGGTCACCATTCTGGAGCAAGCGGTGGTGGCGGAACTCGCTGAGTACGGGATCACGGGACACCCACGGGCGGATGCCCCGGGCGTCTACGTAGAGGCGGCCAAGGTCGCCTCGGTGGGTCTGCGCGTGCGCCGGGGTGCCAGCTATCACGGGGTGGCGCTGAACGTGGCCATGGATCTGGCCCCGTTCAGCCGGATCAACCCCTGTGGCTATCAGGGGCTGGCGGTCACCCAGTTGCGCGACCTGGGCGTCACCGCCAGTCCGGAGGCGGTGGGGCGGGGCCTGGTCCAGCGGCTTGAGAACGCCTTGCAGAGCGATCCGGCGAGCGACTGAGCGGCCTTGATCACTCGCCGTTCGGTGCGCTCAGGAAGCGGTCCAGTGCCGCCAGTCGTTGCGGCGTGCCGATATCCCACCAGTGCCCGCGGTAGCACGTCCCGGTTACCTGACCGTCGGCAATCGCCTCGTGGAGCAGCGGCGCCAGACGGAAAGTCCCATCGCGGACATGCGCGAACAGGCGCGGGTGATAGACACCGATACCGCTGAAGGTCAGTGCCTCGCCGCCACGGTCCACGATCTGCCCGCCGGCGAGCCGGAAATCGCCCTCGGGGTTGTGGCGCGGGTTGGGCACCAGTACCAGGTGCGCCAGCCCATCCGGAGGGCGCAGCAGACCGGCGGGATCCAGGTCGCACCAGATGTCGCCATTGATAACCAGGAAAGGCGCGTCCCCGAGTAACGGCAACGCCCGACGGATACCGCCGCCAGTCTCGAGACCCCGCTCACCCTCGCGCGAGTAGCGCACCTGCACGCCCCACCGGGAACCATCCCCCACATGGGTGGCGATTTGCTCGCCGAGCCAGGCGAGATTCATGACCACCTGGGTGACGCCCGCAGCGGCGAGGCGCTCCAGGTGCCAGTCAATCAGGGGCCGGCCACCGGCGGTCAGCAACGGCTTGGGGGTCTGGTCCGTGAGCGGGCGCATGCGCTCGCCACGCCCGGCGGCCAGGATCAACGCGCGCATGGTCACGCCGCCCCGGCGCGCTGATGCCATTGCTCAACCAGGTCGACCAGCCCGGCCAGCGCCGTGTCGGTGGCAGCGGCCCGCTGCAGATACACCCGGAAGCGCGGTGCGTCCTCCAGGTAGCGGGGTTTGCCGTCGCGGTAGCGGATGCGGGCGAAGATACCCAGCACCTTGAGATGCCGCTGCACACCCATCCACGCGGCCTCCAGGGCCAGTTCGTCCACGCTGTCCGGAACCGGCACGCCGGCGGCGCGCGCTCGCTGGTGATAGAGCTCGAGCCAGCGGCGTTCGGTGGCCTCGGGCCAGGTGATAAAGGCATCGCGCAACAGCGAGATGAGATCGTAGGTGACGGGGCCCTCCACGGCGTCCTGAAAATCCAGGATGCCCGGCTGCGCGGCACCGGGCATGAGGTTGCGCGGCATGTAGTCCCGGTGCACCCAGACCTGGGGCTGGGCGCGGGCCCGCGCCACCAGGGCGTCGCACCAGGACTGGAATTGCGCCGCCTCCGCCGCGGTCGGCGTAACCCCCAGGTGTCGCTGCAGGTACCAGTCCGGAAACAACTGCAGTTCCCGCTGCAGGAGCGCCTCGTCATAGACGGGCAACGTCCCGGGCCGGGTTGCCGCCTGCCAGCGCACCAGGGCGTCCACGGCCGCGGTCATGAGCCCATCGGCGTTGGCATCGGTGAGCACATCCAGATAGGTCTGCCGCCCGAGATCCGACAGCAGCAGGAACCCGTTGCGCGACTCCTGGGCCAGGATCTCGGGCACGTGGAGCCCGGCCGCGTGCATCAACTCCGCAACGCGCACGAAGGGCCGGACATCCTCGTGCTCGGGTGGCGCGTCCATGACAATGCGCTCGCAGTCAGCCACGGGCAGGCGGAAATAGCGCCGGAAGCTGGCATCCGACGATGCCGGCGTCAGCGGGCCCGTGGGCAGCCCCTGGGCGGTCAGCCAGGCACGCACCATCTGCAATCGCTCGTCGTCACCGGCCTCAAGTGCCATCTCGCCCGCTCCCCGCTGCTTACCGACGCATCATGCCAGAAACATCGCGTTTGCCGCGCGGCGGGTTGTGTGCCAACTTACCCAGCTTCCCAGCACATCGGTTGGACCCCTGGGGTTTTCCGCCGGGCGGATTGACGGGGTCAGGCTGACGGGCGGGGCGGGGCGCGCCTGCGGCGCACGGACACGCCATGCGACGCCGCCGAGACCTGCCGGTCTGGGGAGACGTGGAATCGCCTTTTGGATGAGGGCCGCGCCCGGGCGCGGGAGAGCGTGGAGGCCACCATGGTGCGCAGCGCGGGTGTTGCGGGCATGCTCGCCGCCAGCCTGTTGCTGGCTCCGGTGACCGGCGTTGCCGAGGAAGCCGGCGGCGCCTGGCCCCTGGGGCCGGAGAACCAGGAGCGCTGGGACGGGTGCATAGCGCCCGCCGGCGCCACCGGCCCGCCGCGGGTCTCGCCGGTGTCGTCACCGGCGCGCGCCGGGGAACAGGCGCAGCTTGAGGCGGACAGCGTGCGCTACCGCGGCAGCAATGGCGTCTACAACGCCCGCGGCGCCGCCCGACTGGAGCGCGCCGACCAGTCCCTGTCGGCCGACGCCCTGCGTTACGACGAGACCGGCATCCGCGCGGTTGCCGGTCTCGTCGTAAC
>JAWOFB010000010.1:0-2884 GCA_046482445.1 Ectothiorhodospiraceae bacterium
GCCGGCAAGGCGCGAATCCAGCGCCATCGGCTGGTCTACGAGGCCATGGGCGACGCCATGCGGCGCGACACCATCCACGCACTGGCCATCGACGCACGGACGCCCGAGGAATACGGGAGTACCGGCACATGAGCACCCGGCTGCTGACCCTGGCACTGGTGGTTGTGCTACCGGCGGCCCTGGGGGCGACGGGCTGCGACAGGGACGGCGGCGACGGCAATGCCGAGGGCGAGCCGACCGTGCGCATCGTCGCCCGGGTCAACGGCGAGCCCATCACCGAAGCCATGCTGGCAGCCCATGCCCGCCGGCGTGCCGGTCAGGGACTGGACAGCATCGGTGCCGATCAGCGCGAGACCCTCACACTGGAGCTCGTGGAGATGGCGCTGATTGCCCAGGACGCACGTGACCAGGGCCTGCACGACACCCCCGACGTGCGGGCCCGCCTGCGCAACCTCCACTTCGCCGTCCTCGCCGAGGCGCGGCTGGATGCCATTCGCAGCGAGCCGGTACCCGAAGAGCGCCTGCGCGAGCGCTACCAGGAAAGCGTTGGCAACGGCGACGTCCGCGAGGTGCGCGCCCACCACATCATGGTGAACAGTACCGACCGGGCCCGGGCCATTATCGAGCAGCTGGACAGTGGCGAGGCCTTTGCCGAACTGGCCCAACAGCACTCCCAGGGTCCGGCAGCCGGCCGCGGCGGCGATCTGGGCTGGGTGGTTCCGCAACAGATGCGTCCGGCGATCGGCAACGCCATCGCTGAACTGGACCCGGGCGAGCACACCCGCGAGCCCGTCACCAGCGATCACGGCCATCACGTGCTCATGGTCGCCGACCGTCGCGAGCGCGAGCCGCCGGGCTTCGAGGCCGTGACGGGCCACCTGCGCGAGGAGATCGCCCACGACCGCATGAGCGGGTACATCCAGGACCTGCGCGAGAGTGGCGAGGTGGAACTCTACCGTCCCACCGACGGCGATTAGCAGTCTGACACCGGAGCCTTACAGTTGCTCGCCCCGGAGGAGCGCGGCAAAGCCGGCCTCGTCGAGCACCGGCACGCCCAGGCTCTCGGCCCGGTCGCGCTTGGATCCGGCGGCCTCGCCGGCGATCACGTAATCCGTGCGACCCGAAACGCTGCCGGTCACCTTGCCGCCGCGGGCCTCGATGGCCTCCTTGGCCTCGTCCCGGGTCATGCCTGACAACGTGCCGGTAATCACAACGCTCTTGCCGGCCAGCGGCCGCTCCCGACCGCCACCCCGGATGCGTGCCTGCTGGCGGTCGCTGTACCAGTGGATGTGCTTGTCCAGCAACAACTGGTCCATGGCCGCGAGGTCCTGGGCCTGCTCGGCCAGAGCCGCCTGCAGCCGCTCGGCCTCGGCCCCGCTCACCGGCAGCCGCTGCACCGGCAACGACGGCAGGTCCTGCAGATACGCGATCTTGGCGGCCAGCTCCCGCGCCCGCCCCGGGCCGACGCGGGGCAGTTCCAGCCCGGTGATGATGCGCTCGGCGGTAATGCCCTCGACGAAGTCCGGGGCAAAGCCGTCCTCGCCGGACACGGTGGCCTGCTCCAGCAGCCGGTCCAGGCCACCGGCATTGCGCCGGTCGGCGAAGAAGGCCCGGATCTCCTCGCCCATCAACCGCCCCACACCCGGAATCAGTGCCAGCAGCACCGGATGGGCACGGCGGATGGTCTCCAGATCCCCCACTTGCTCGGCGAGCAGGCGCGCGGTATCCGCCCCCACCCCGGGGATGCCGATGGCGTACAACAGCCGCTCCAGCGGGATGGTGCGTCGCGCATGGATAGCCGCGATCAGATTGCCGGCGGAGATCTCGGCGAAGCCCTCCAGCTCCAGCAGCTGCTCCCGGGTCAGCCGGAAGACGTCCGCCAGCTCCCGGACCAGGCCGGTGTCCACGAGCTGCTCCGCCACCTTGTCACCGAGACCCTCGATGTCCAGCCCGCGGCGGGAGGCAAAATGGCGCACGGACTCGCGCAACTGCGCCGGGCACTGGAGGCTGCCCACGCACCGGTAGTCCACCTCGCCCTCCGGGCGAACCACCTCGGCACCGCAGACCGGGCAGTGCGACGGCATCTGCCACGGTTCGGCATCCGCCGGCCGGGCGTCCAGGTTGACGCTGACGATCTCCGGAATGACGTCGCCGGCGCGGCGGACCATGACGGTATCGCCCTGGCGGACGTCCTTGCGGCGCAGTTCGTCCAGGTTGTGCAGCGTCGCGCGGCTGACCGTCACGCCACCGACGGCCACGGGCTCGAGCTCCGCCACCGGCGTAATCGCTCCGGTTCGCCCCACCGAGGGCAGGATGCGCTGCACCCGCGTGGTGGCCTCGCGCGCAGGCAGCTTGCAGGCCACGGCCCAGCGCGGCGCGCGCGCCGTGAAGCCCAGTCGCATACGCTGCTCCAGGTCATCGACCTTGAACACCACGCCGTCGATCTCGTAATCCAGCGCGTCACGCAGCTCCAGCAACTCGTCATAGTAGCCAAGGCAGGCGTCGAGCCCGTCCAGCCGGCGCACCTGGTCATTGATGCGAAAGCCCCAGCGGCGCAGCTGCTCCAGCACCTCCCAGTGGGTGGCACCCAGGGATTCGGAGCAGTCGCCGGCACCGAAGACGAACAGCGTCAGCGGCCGGCTGGCCGCGATGGTGGGATCGAGCTGGCGCAGGCTGCCGGCGGCGGCGTTGCGCGGGTTGGCAAAGGGGCGCTCGCCGGCGGCCAGGCGTTGCTCGTTGAGCCGCTGGAAGTCCTGGCGCCGGATGACCACCTCGCCGCGCACCTCCAGGCGCTGCGGCAGGGTCTCGCCCCGCAGCCGCAGCGGCACGCTGCCCACCGTGCGCACGTTGCGGGTAATGTCTTCACCGACCCGGCCGTCGCCAC
>JAWOFB010000073.1:0-2934 GCA_046482445.1 Ectothiorhodospiraceae bacterium
CGAACAAGGTCTGATCGTAGGCCTCCGGGTAGGTCAGCATCTCGTTGTGATTGATCTTGACGATCATGGGAATGCGGTGGACATACCGCCGTGCCACGGAGCGCAGCACGCCCACGGTCGTGGCGACGGCGTTGCAACCGCCTTCAACAGCCAGCGTGACAATTCCCTCGGGGTCAAAGCATGTCGGATTCGGTCCGAACGACGCCCCGGCCGAGTGCTCGACGCCCTGGTCCACGGGGAGGATGGAGAGGTAGCCCGTGCCGGCCAGGCGACCGTGGTCGAACAGCGCCTGGAGGTTGCGCAGTACCGCGGGCTTGCGGTCCTTTTCCATGACCACGCGATCAATGTAATCCGGGCCCGGCTGGTGCAGGTATTCCTTGGGAATCCCCTCGCAACGGTGATTCAACAGCGTGTCGGCCTCGTCGCCCAGCAGCGCCTCGATATCGGTCATTCCTGGCTCTCCACAGTTGTTACCGGCGGATCCCACGGCAGATGATTGCCGGGTCGATTCCCACGAGCGCGATTATAGGGGTTTTTTGGCTCAGCCGTAACCGCCTGCGCGGAAGGCCGGGTGCAGTTGCCGAGTAATCACCGGACTGGTTTGGTGTGACCCGGGTCACAGCGAATGACGCTTTCATTTCCTATAAAGGAACTCGTACAACGCCCCGCGTTCGCACGGACGCTGGACAAGCCAAGCAGGTGATCGCGATGTCTTCGAATTCCAAGGTGGTACCGCTGAACAAGGGCGGGCCGGGGCCCGGCAACGAGACTGCGCTGCACGAGCGGTTCCGGACGCTGGCAACCGAGCGCTTGGAAGCACTGCTCGGCCACATGCTGGATCAAGCCGACGATGCGCTTTTCGATCACGCGGAGAAGGCGGGCAGCAATCAGGAACAGCAGATGTACTTCGAGGCCATGCGCGAGTTGCGCCGGGCCCGTAAGGCTCTGTCGGAGCAGTTCCGCGATCGCCTCCTGGCGGCCTACAAGGGAGCGGCCCTGCGTCGCGAGCCGGGCTCGGATCCGGACGGTCCGGAAGATCTCAGCCTGGTCGAAGACGAGCGGCTGGAGGAAGAGCTCGCCATCGACGGCATGGCCTCCAAGGCGTGCACCCAGCATCGCCAGGCCCTGGATGCCCTGTGCCAGCGCCTCAACCGGGACGCCGGGCGCGAGTATGCCACCGTGGAAGTCAATCCCGTGGCGCCGCAACGCATCTGCGGCGCGCTGGAGGAGGCAGCCGGCGAGCTGGATATGGCCATCCAGCCGCGGCTCATCCTCTACAAGCTCTTTGACCGGTTCGTGATGAGTGAACTTGGCGGCCTGTACAAGGAGCTCAATCAGCTATTCATCGACGCAGGCGTACTGCCAACCATCCGGCCCCAGGCCCCGCGCAAGGGTGAGCAGCGGCGCCAGAGTCCGTCCGCCTCCGGCATGGGCCCGAGCGCCGAGGCTGGTGCTGACGCGCACCCGGGCGGCATGGGCAGCGGCATCAGCGGCCGCGAGGCCGAAGAGGCGTTCGCGGTTCTGCAGAACTTGCTTGCCAGTCATCGCGGTCCCGGGGAATGGTCCGGTACCGGTTACACCCGTGGCGAGCCGGCACCGGTGCAGGATGTGCTGCAGGCGCTGTCCGGCCTTCAGTTGCAGGCGCCGCAGCCGCTGGGAGCCACGGACGGCAATGGCCTGGTCACGGTGGCGCCCGACCAGCTCAAGGACCAGGTCCGCCATCAACTGGTTGGCAGTGGGTCCACCGCCCGCGATTTGGGCCAGGCGGAGGACGACACCATTGATCTGGTCAGCATGGTGTTCGATGCCGTGCTGGAGGACGTCAACCTCCCGGACCGGATCAAGGCCCTGCTGGCGCGGCTGCAGATTCCCGTGCTCAAGGTGGCGTTGCTGGACCGGGCGTTTTTCAGCCAGCAGCGGCATCCGGCCCGCCAGCTCATCAACGAAATCGCCGCCGCCGGCGTCGGCTGGACGGATCGCGGTGACGGCGACCAGGATCCGCTTTTCGAGACCATCACGCGCATCGTCAATCGGGTGTTGGAGGAATTCAGCGACGACGTGACCGTGTTCGACAGCGCCCGCGAGGAGCTGGAGGCGTTTCTGGACCAGGAGCGGGCGCGCAGCGGCCAGATCGAGGCGCGCACGCGCCAGGCCGCCGAAGGCAAGGCGCGGGTCGACACCGCGCGGGAGCAGGTGGACGCTGCCATCCGGGAACGGGTGGGTGGTCGCCAGCTGCCGGATTGTGCCCATCGGCTATTGCACGAGGGCTGGTCGCAGGTGCTGTTCATTACGCTGCTGCGCGAGGGCGAGGACAGCGATGCCTGGCGGCAAAAACTGGAGGTGGTGGATCGGCTGATCTGGAGCCTGGATCCCAAGCCCGATTATGCCTCGCGCAAGCAGCTGGTGAGCGAGATCCCGCCACTGCTTAAGGACCTGCGCGCCGATCTCGACGCCGTGATGTTCAATCCGGTCGAAATGACCAAGTTGTTCAAGGCGCTGGAGCAAGAGCATATCCAGACGCTGTCGCGCCAGCCAGCGCGCGGTGCCGCACCGGCGGCTGATTCCGCACCGGATGCCGAGGCTGGAGATGGGGAAGAAGCAGCCGCGGAGGATGAGGCTACGGACGTGGTCGCCGACCGCGACGACCCGCTCGAGGCCTACCGGGACCAGCTCGACCAGGTAGCCATCGGGACCTGGTTCGAGTTCCGGGATTCCGGGGACGATCCGTTGCGTGCGAAGCTATCGGCGCGGCTCGACGGTGGTAACCGCCTGATCTTCGTTAACCGCGCCGGGTTCAAGCTGGCCGATCGACGCCGGGATGAGCTCGCCGATGGCCTCCGGCAGGAGACCGTGCTCATGCTCGACGACAACATGCTCTTCGACAAGGCGCTGGAGAACGTGGTCGCGAGCCTGCGTTCCATGCGGGAGGCCCGC
>JAWOFB010000094.1:0-3025 GCA_046482445.1 Ectothiorhodospiraceae bacterium
CCGTCAAACGCGCTCCGGCTCCGGCACGCGCGCGGGATCCAGGCGCTCTTGGAGGTGGGCGGCAAGCTGCCGGGCGGCCTCGCTGGGACGCCCGGGACTGCGGTGCAAGGCCACCTCGACGGCCGGCAGTTCGGGTAATCCATCCTCCTGCCCCAGGACGCGCAGGCCGGGACCCAGCATGGAGGGTGTCACCACAGTGATAGCGAGCCCCGAACGCACGGCTGTACAAAGACCGGCGAGACTGGCGCTGGTGTAGGCAACCCGCCACGATTGTCCGGCCGCGGCCAGCGCCGCCACCGCGCTGTCCCGGAAGATACACACTCCTTCGCGGGACAGGGCCAGCGGCAGCGGTGCGCGCCGGTGGGTCTCGTGGCCCACAGAGCCGGCCCAGACCAGCGGCTCGCGCCGCAACATCTCGCCGCCGGGGCTCCGAGGCTGGCGCGTGACCACGGCGACATCCAGCGCCCCGGCGCGGACCTCGGCGACCAGGTCCACGCTCAACCCGCAGCTGACCTGCAGGTCCACGCCCGGGAAGCGCGCCTCGAAATCCGCGAGCGCCTCCGGGAGATAGACGATGTAGTCATCCGGTATGCCCAGGCGCACCACACCGTCCACGCGCGGCCCCCGGATCTCTTGCCAGGCCAGCGCGTTCTGCCGCAGGAGCTGCCGCGCGTGAGCAAGCAGCCGCTCCCCGGTGGGCGTCGCCGTTACCGCCCCGCGGCCGCGGCTGAGTAGCGGCGTGCCCACCGTCTCCTCCAGGCGCGCCAGATGCGCACTGACCGTCGATTGCGCCAGATGCAGTCGCTCGCCGGCCGCCGTGAAGCCGCCCTCCTCCATGACCGCGACGAAGGTCCGCAGAACAACCAGATCCAGCGGCCTGCCCGTGTCATCACGAATCATGATCGCGTAATCATTTATTTTCGTTTCCGTGATATCCGAAAGCCTCGTACCGTACGACTCATCGCCAGGCGCAGCAAGTTTTCGGGAGATCCAGGAAAGTGCTCGATCGCGCAGGGTTTTCGGGTATCGCCGCCGGGCTGTTCACAATCGGCCTCTGGGGCAGCCTCCCGATACTGCGCGGGCTCGCCGCCCTACCGCCCCTCCTGGTCACGGCGGTAGCCATGGCCGCGGCAGCCGCCGTCGCCAGCGGGATTGCGCTGTTTCAGGCGCCACCGGCTCCGGACAACACGGGTGTGGGCTGGCATCACTGGATCGGCGGCGTCGGTGGCCTCGTGGGAGCGCTGTTTTTCTATTTCCTGGCACTCGAAAACGGCGACCCGGCGAAAGTCACGCTCATCACCTACACCTGGCCGCTCGGTCTCGTCCTGGTGGGCGATCAGCTCGCCGGGCGACGACTGCGGCTGCAGCCAATGGTCGCGTCTGGTGTGGCCTTCACAGGCCTGGCGCCACTGCTCCTTTCAGACGCCCAGGGTATCGCCACTCCGGCCGGCGCCTACGCGGCCGGACTCGCCAGCGGGGGTTCGTGGATCGTCTTCTCGCTGTTCTTGCGGCAGGCGGGCGCCCTGCCGGCCCGGCTCTACCAATGGCTTTTCGTACGCGCCGGCCTGGTAGCCCTGGGCCTGCACTTCGGCTTCGAGAGCCTGCCGGCCGAGGCAGCGAGCCGCGACTGGCTCAGTGCCGCACTGATCGGCATCGGCCCCTATGGCCTGGCGTTCATCGCCTGGGGCTTCGCCCTGCGCCACGGCCCCACGAGCCTGCTCGGCGTGCTCACGTACCTGGTGCCCGTAGTCGCTGCGAGTCTGCTGATCCTGCTCGGCTGGACCCGGCCCACCCCCGAACTGCTCCTTGCCGCGGCCGCCGTCGTCACCGGTGCAGGCATCAGCCGGCTACCCCCGCGCTGAGGGGCCGCGGCGCCGCTGCGGGCCTGAGTCATCGCACTGAGGGCAGTGAGCCGGCCAGGCAACGCCAGCGTGGTTTTCCAACACCTGTGCGTTGCAAGCCGTACAGGCAACACGCTTCTCCGAGCTCCGCGGGATGGGGTGCGCCATGGCGCTGATGCACCCCAGGGGCCGTCCGCGGACGTTCGCCGGACAGGGATGGCATTCGTGTTCCAAGGTTGCGAGTTCGCCGCTGTGCTCCACCAGGCTCTGATCACGAAGCCGGCGCTCCTCCTTGGTGGCGCCCGGGCGCGCCCACCGCGAACACCGGATCAATCCAGTGCCCCGGACTCGCTGACGGCCTCGCCGATCCGCCGCAGCGTCGCTTCCGAGGCGGCGAGGTCGTCTTCACCCCGGGTACACGCACCGATGAACACACGACGGCCCGGCTCGGTCGTCGCAATGCCGAGATTACAGGCGCGCCGGTGCTGGGTCCCCGTCTTGTGCATGAACTCCACTCTGCCCGGCAACCCTGCCTTGATTCGATCATCCCCGGTCTCGATCTGCGCCAGCGACTCCAACAGATACCTCCGGTGATCGGAATTTAACCAGTCCCCTTCATGAAGCCGCTCGAACAACCGTGCCATATCCGTCAACGGTGCGCTGTTGAGGTTGTCAGCGTAATACTGGTCAAACGCTTCATCCAGACTATCCACCTTGAACTCGTCCCGGGACACGTCGAGGACATCCGCCAGTGCCTCGATTCTCTCCGTCTCGCTTCCCGCTTTCTTGAGGGTGAAAAACGCCTCGCCACTGAGTGCCATGGCATCACGATGGAAGGCACTGTACGCATGCCGTCGCACATCCTTCAGCGTGGTAATGCGCCCGGCACGATCCGAAAACACCGAATCCGCCACGGCGTTGACATCGTCTTCACCCACGACCCGAATGAGTATGTCGGTTGCCGTGTTATCACTATGGATGAGCATCTGGTCGAGCAGTCTCTGGATTCTGACCTCATCGCCCGGCGACTGCCAATTAGTTTCCCCGGCACCGTCGACGAAGTCATCTTCTTGAATTTCAATCGTCGAGGTAGTTTCAAACTCGCCATCTTCGATGGCTGCGAGGGTCGCAATAGCCACCGGGACCTTGATAACGGACGCGAGATACCAGGACTCATCCGCCCT
>JAWOFB010000104.1:0-7583 GCA_046482445.1 Ectothiorhodospiraceae bacterium
GATACCCAGGGGGGCCAGCGCCTCGGCGTGGGTCTGCCAGCGCACCGGCCGGGGCGCCACGACGGCCGCTATCAGGGCGGTGACTTCGTCCATGAGCTGGCGGTGGTCCCAGCCGGGCCGGTACCACTCCAGCATGGTGAACTCGGGATTGTGCACGCGTCCCCGTTCGCCGCCACGGAATACCCGGCTGATCTGCCAGATGGGACCGGCACCGGCGGCGAGCAGCCGTTTCATGGGGAATTCCGGGGAGGTATGCAGGTGCAGCGTGCCGCCGTCGGGACCTCCCGGGCCGTCATAACGGGTGGCCAATGGCTCGAGGTTGGGATCCGTCGCCGCCGCTGCGGACAGCAGCGGCGTCTCCACCTCCAGCACCGCACGTTCGCGGAAGAAGGCGCGCACTTGTTCCACGAGCCGGGCGCGCTCGGCGAGCACCGCCAGGGACGCCGACGGCTGCCAGTCGGTTGTCATGGCGCGACCCCGACAGCGATGACGGTCAGTCCTTGACCCGCCCCACGTACTCGGCCTTGCGGGTATCGATCTTGAGGACCTCGCCCTCCTCGATGAACAGCGGTACACGCACCACTGCTCCCGTTTCTACGGTGGCCGGCTTGGTGCCGCCGCTGCTGGTGTCACCCCGCAGCCCGGGATCGGTTTCGGTGACCGTCAGCTCCACGAATGCCGGCGGATCCACCTGGATCGGTTCGCCGTTCCACAGGATGACGTTGCACACATCCTGCTCCCGGATCCACTTCTCGGCGCCGGCGAGGGCCGCCTCCGGCGCGGCGACCTGGTCGAAGGTCTCCATGTCCATGAAGTACCAGTAGTCACCGTCGCTGTAGAGGTACTGCAGCTCGGTCTCCAAGACGTCCGCCGCTTCCACCGACTCGCCGGACTTGAAGGTGCGGTCCAGCACCTTCCCCGTCTTGAGGTTGCGCAGCTTGACCCGGTTGAATGCCTG
The DNA here is from genome assembly GCA_046482445.1 of Ectothiorhodospiraceae bacterium. Taxonomy (GTDB): domain Bacteria; phylum Pseudomonadota; class Gammaproteobacteria; order Nitrococcales; family Aquisalimonadaceae; genus Aquisalimonas. Next base: position 959 of record JAWOFB010000104.1, read on the forward strand.
GCCCTTGCCCGGCTTGACGAACTCGTTTTCCACGATGCTGTAGGGCTCGCCGTCGAGCATGAGTTTGAGCCCGCTCTTGAACTGACTGGTGTTATAGGTGGCCATGGGTACCCCGTTGTGCCGTTGCCACTGCGCTGCGGCAGCGCCCTGCGCGCGCCGCGCTCCGGCTCGGGATCGTAACGAAAAAACCCATCCGGGGACATCCATGCGGGCGCCCGCACCCTCCGCGATCAACTTGTACAATGACGGCCATGGCTTTCGCTGACCCGCAACAGACCACGAAACCCGCCTGGATCACCGAGCTCGGCCGCGGATACCGGCGCCCTGCCGACGTGATCAGCGCGCTGGGGCTGGATCCCGCCCTGCTGCCCGCTGCCGAAGCGGGTCACCGGGATTTTGCCGTGCGCGTGCCGCGCGGCTTCGTCGCCCGCATGCAGCCGGGTGATCCGGACGATCCGCTCCTGCGTCAGATCCTGCCCCTGGCCGAGGAGCAGACACCGGACCCGGGATTCACCGCCGACCCGGTCGGGGATCTCGACGCCCAGGCCGCCCCCGGCGTCCTGCACAAGTACCACGGCCGCGCACTGCTCATCGCCACAGGGGCCTGCGCCATCAACTGCCGCTACTGCTTCCGGCGGCACTTCCCCTACGCCGACGCGCATGCGGCGCGCGAGCAGTGGCAGCCGGCGCTGGCCTATCTGCGCGCCCGCACCGAGGTGAACGAGGCCATTATCAGCGGTGGTGATCCGCTGACGCTGCCGGACACGCGCCTGAGCCCACTGGCCGAGAGCCTGGCGGCAATCCCCCACCTGGAGCGCCTGCGGGTCCACACACGGCTGCCGGTTGTTCTGCCCGAACGCGTGGACGCGGGGCTGCTGGCGTGGCTTGCCGGCACCCGGCTGCAGCCTGTCATGGTCCTGCATGCCAACCACGCCAACGAGCTCGACGCCGATGTGGCAGCGGCGTGCCGCCGCTTGCGCGACGCGGGGGTCACGCTGCTGAATCAGGCCGTCCTGCTACGTGGCATCAACGACAGCGTGCCCGCGCTGCGGGGGCTCAGCGAGCGCTTGTTCCAGCTGGGCGTCATGCCCTACTACCTGCACCAGCTCGACCGGGTCGCCGGTGCGACGCACTTCCTGGTCGACAACGGCCACGCGCGCTCACTGGTCGCGGAACTCACCGAGCAACTCCCGGGGTACCTGGTCCCCTGCCTGGCGCGGGAGGACGCCGGAGCGCCGGCCAAGACGCCGCTCGCGACGCGGCACCATCAGTAAGCGGTTGTCGCCTCCGATCCCTGGATTTGGCTTCCTGTCGCCGCATCCCTACACTCGCCTGTACAGGGAGGACGGCGGACTACAAACATCGCACTGCCACAGCAAGGGAGGGCCCTGACCCCGCGGCACCGTCACCGCCCGACGAGACGAGACAACCATGGCACGCAAGCGGTTCGCACCGCGGCCCGAGCCCGTCCGGGATCTGCGCGGCACGGATGCTGACCGGACATTCCTTCAGCCTGCGGCGCTGCGGGCCTGGGTGGCATCACTGCCAGTGGCCCATCCCCAGCGCACCGCCGAATCCCTGCTGGAGGCGCTGGCGACGATCAACGACCACCGCATGCCGGCCCGCCGCCTCCGGCGCCTGCTCGCCGCCCTGGAGCCGGCAACCGAGCGCACAGCCCGCCTCGTGGCGGCATCGGGCGCGGACGGCGGCAGCGCTACGCTGCCAGCAAACGGCGCGTCGACAACGGCCCTGAAACTGCGCGAGGAGCTGGTACGCGGCTACCGACTCCTCCAGCGTATTGCCGGACCGGGTGGGAGACGCTTCCGCCACGCCAGCGGGCGCATCCTCCATCACACTGGCGCCGTACTGGAACAGTGCCACGGTAGCCACGCCGAGCCACCTCCGGGCCTCTGGCACCTCCTCCACAGCCAGGCCCGATCGGCGCCGCGCGGCCAGCGGAATCGCCGCTACCAGGCGGTGCTGCTGGCCGCTGCCTGTAACCCGTGGGGTCTGCGCCGGGAGCAGATCCCGGTGCTCTACGCCTATAGCCGCCGATGGGCAGGTGCGCTCCGGATCGCGGCGCGAGCGTCCGGATACGGCGATATCGCCTTCATGCCCCGAGCCGACGCGGGCCCGTTCCCGGTAGCTGCGGGTCAGACATCCCCGGAGGGCACGGTGTTTCTGAACCCCGGGCGAGTGCTGAAGTATGTCGAGCGCGAGCGTCGCCGCATGGCACGCCGAGGGGCGGCGGCCGACAACACCGCATCGCTGGTCCTCGAGCGGCTTGCTTCCCAGCTCCCCAGAGCCCGTCCGCGCCGCTATCCACGGCGCCGGGCACGCGGGCGCGTCACCGTCGTCAGCGGGCTGTCATCGATTCACCGAACCTTGACCGGTGGCAGCGAGGCAGCCGACCCCCGGGCCGTCTTCGACGGCCACGCGCTCAACGGTGGCGAGGCCCGCGGCGAAGACGTCTGGAACCTGATCCTGCCGAGTGCGGAACTCACGCAGAATCTCGGTGATACTGGACCGCAGGCGCGCCGCCCGCCGCTGCCCGAGCCACCACCTGAATCGGACTGGGCGCTGCGGGATCGCTCGCCGGACGGCTACCGGCTGGCCCATCCGGGCGAGGAAGTTGACGGCGTTCGGGTGGGTCGACTCCTGCTACTGGCCGAGGCCGGGCGCGGGCAGAACCCCTCGCTGTGGGAGCTTGGCGTTGTCCGCTGGCTACGGCACCATCGCACGGGAGATGTGGAGGTTGGCGTCAGCATCATCGCGCCACGGGTTACGGGCTTGACGCTGACGGCTGAAACCCCCGGCGGCGCAAGGACTCCAGCTTTCGGGGGCTTACTAACGGCGGCAGTGCCGCGGCTGGGCATCCAAGAGAACCTGGTGATGCCATCATTGCACATCGACGAGGGACGCCCGGTGTGGCAACAAACCGACAGCGGCGAACTGCCGTTGCAGCTGATAAGCTGCGCGGACAGGGAAATCGATTTCACCCGCTACCAGATTCAGCGGGTGGGGTTCTGACCGCCCGCTGCCGAGTCCAGCGGGGGGACGCGAGGTGACATGCAACAGGATGAGATTGTCCGCCTCCTGGTGGCCGAGACATCACTGAACGACGCCGAAATGTTCATCAGCGTGCTCCGCAACGCTGGACATGCGGTACGCGCGACGCACGCCGAGGATCTCGAGGATGTCCAGTCGGCGCTGGAGCAACATGCCTTCGAGCTGTTCCTGTGCACCGTCCACAACGACGAGTTGCCCCTCGCCGACGCCGCTCACGCGATCCAGGAGAGCAGCCGGGACCTTCCCGTGGTCGCCGTGGCCGAAAGCCATGATCCGGCGCTACGCCTTCAGGCCATGCAGGCCGGCACCGTGGATCTGGTTGCCAAGGACGACCTGGAGCACCTCAAGCTCGTGGTCCGCCGTGAGCTCCGGCACCTCTACGAGCGCCGCCGACTGCGCCGCGTCGAGCGCTCCCTCAAGGAATCCGAACGCCGTGCCAGTGCGCTGCTGGAGAGTTCCCGGGACGCCATTGCCTACGTCCACGAAGGCATGCACATCCACGCCAACCCGGCGTACCTGGAGAAGTTTGGCTTCGATCAGGTGGAGGCCATCGAGGGCATGCCGATCCTGGACATGATCGATGCCGATGACCAGAAGCAGTTCAAGGACCTGTTGCGTCAGCACAGTCGCGGCGATCAGGGACAGGCCCAGGCGGACCTGCACATGCTCACCGATGGCACGCGCTTGCCAGTCACTATTAGCCTCTCCACCGCTACCGTGGACGGCGAACCGTGTACCCAGGTGTTGATCCGGGATCAGGCCAGTGCCGCCCATGCGGCAGCGGAGGAGCTGGAGTCGCTGCGCAAGCGGGATCTCCTCACGGGACTGTTCAATCGCAGCCACTTCCGCGAGTGCGTGGACGAGCGGCTCAACAGTGACGGTCCCGGTGACGAGGTTGGCCACGGCCTGCTCTACGTCCACGTGGAGAATCTGGACAATATCCGTCAGAACCTGGGGATCACGGCCTGTGACCAGGTCATTACGGACGTGGTGGGCATCATCAACGGGGAACTGGATAGCGACGCCTTCGGCGGCCGTTTCGCCGATGAGGTGATCACGGTCATGCTGCCCAATCGCGGCGTTCATGACACGATCGCGGTGGCCGAAGCCATCCGCCAGAGAGTCGAGGAGCACATCGTCGAGACGGACAACCGCACCGTGACCACGACCGTGACCATCGGCGCGGTCATGATGGGCGAGACCACCCGCAGTGCCGACGATGCGCTGTCACGCGCGTACCGGGGTTGCGATATCGCGACGCAAAACGGCGGCAACCAGGTCCACCTGGTAGCGGCCGAGGACGACAGCAGCGACGGCAGCAGCGACTGGGCTCGATTCCTCACGGATGCGCTGGATGAGGACGCGCTCTACCTGGTTTTCATGCCCGTCGCGGCACTGGACGGCGACACAGCGCCGCGCTATGAGGTCCGTGTGCGCATGACGGGTGAAAACGACCAAGAGCTCGCCGCGACCGACTTCATACCCCAGGCCGAGGAAGCCGGGCTGATGCCCCGCATCGACCGCTGGGTGGTCGACCAGAGCCTGGCGGCGCTGGCGCAGCACGTACACCATGACAACCAGTTCACGCTCATGGTGAAACTCGCCGGCCCAACGCTCTCCGACGAGGAATTCCTGAGCTATCTTGACGAGCGCCTGACACAACACGGCGTTCAGGCCGGCAACATCAACTTCGAGGTCAACGAGCCCATCGCCGTGACGCAGCTCAACGCTGCTCGCGCGACCTTCCGTGGCCTGAAGGAACGGGGCTGCGGCTTTACGCTGGATCACTTCGGCAGTGGCGTAAACCCGTTCCAGCTCCTCAAGCATCTGCCGGCAGACTATCTCAAGCTGGATCGATCCCTGAGTCAGGATCTCGCCAACAGCGAAGAGACCCAGGAACGGGTCAGGAATATTGTCGAGAACGCCCACAGCATGAAAAAACGAGTTATCGCGGGCTATGTGGAGGACGCGATGGTCCTGGCGAACTACTGGCGCTTCGGCGTGGACTTCGTGCAGGGGGATTTCCTGCAGGCGCCGTCAACGACCATGGCGTACGACTTCACGGGCACGGTTATCTGACGGCCCGGGCAGCACCCGGGATCAGCCGTAGCGCTTCTCGCGCAAGGCGGCGATACGATCCTCCAGCGGCGGATGGCTCATCATCAGCCGGCGCAGACCTGACCCCACGCGGCCGGATATACCGAAGGCCTCGACCTCTTCGGGCAGGCTGGATGGCTCGGTGTTCTGCTTGAGCCGTTCCAGGGCCGCGACCATCTTCTCCCGGCCGGCGAAGCGCGCGCCGCCGAGATCCGCCCGGTATTCCCGCTGCCGGGAGAACCACTGCACGATCATGCTGGCGAGGATGCCGAGCACGACCTGCGCGACAATGGTCGCCAGAAGAGCGCCAATCCCGCGGCCACTATTGTTTTTGAAAATCGCCCGGTCCACGAACGTCCCGATCACGTGGGCAAGGATGATGACCAGGGTATTGAGCACGCCCTGGATCAGGGTCAGTGTGACCATGTCGCCGTTCTGGATGTGGGCCACCTCGTGGCCGATCACCGCCTCCGCCTCGTCGGGGCGCATCTGGCGGAGCAAGCCGCTGCTCACGGCGACCAGCGAGTCGTCGCGCTTCATGCCCGTGGCGAAGGCGTTGATCTCCGGGGCATCGTAAATCGCCACCTCGGGCATGCCGATGCCCGCCTGCTGCGCGTGCCGGCGCACGGTATCCAGCAACCACTGCTCGGTGCGATTCTGCGGCTGCTCGATGAGGCGCGCACCGGTCATGCGCTTGGCCATGGTCTTGGACAGGGCCAGGGAGACAAAGGCCCCGCCCATACCGAATACACCGGCGAGCACCAGCAGGAAGGTGGTATTCAGGGCCATGCCCTGCTGCGCCAGCAGCGGCTCGATGACCAGGTTCAGGACAATCCCGAGCAGAACCAGAATGCCCAGGTTGGTGGCGATAAAGAGGGTAACGCGCTTCATCGGGGGTCACGGCCTCCTGTAGGTCCCGGATCCGGCCCTCGCCGGCGGGCGCTGACTGGATGCATCCCAAGCCTCACGGCAGGGGATACGCAGTAAACACTCGTACACACACCGATTAGATGGGGGCCGGGGGCCATGGTTCAACCCGCATGGGATCGCCGGCAGGATGCTCTTTCGGCAGTCTGCTCGGGACCGCCCCACGGGTTTGGCGTTGCTTACTGGTCCGCCGGCGGCACCGTCTGGACAGCCGTGACCCGCTGCAGACCGCGCGGCAGCAGAATGCCGCGCTTGCCGCGGGCGCTCCGGTAGGTGGCCAGGTCGCCTGGCCGCAGGGTGAGCGTCCGCTTGCCGGCGGTCAGTGCCAGACCGCCACCCGCGGGCACCGCGCGCAACGCCTGGACCACCTCGTCCCGGGCCTTCACGCTCGCCGGCGGGATGCCCATGATCTTGTTGCCCTTGCCCCGCACCAGGTAGGGCAGCTCGGCCGCCGGGAAGACCAGGAGACGGCCCGCGGTGGACAGCACGGCCAGCTCGTCGCTGTCCGGATCCGCCAGCATGGCCGGCGGCA
>JAWOFB010000118.1:0-3864 GCA_046482445.1 Ectothiorhodospiraceae bacterium
CCAGGAAGGTCCCGCGCAGGCGCTGGAAGTCGCCGCCGTAGGTACCCAGGTGATCGGCGTCGATATTGGTAATGGCGGCGATCATGGGCTGCAGGTAGAGGAACGAGGCGTCGCTCTCGTCGGCCTCGGCCACCAGGAACGGGCTCTCGCCCAGGCGCGCGTTGGTCCCGGCGCTGGTCAGCCGGCCGCCGATGACGAAGGTGGGATCGAGCCCGCCTTCCGCGAGCACGCTGGCGACGAGGCTGGTGGTCGTGGTCTTGCCGTGGGTGCCGGCCACGGCCACGCCATAGCGAAAGCGCATGAGCTCGGCGAGCATCTCGGCGCGTGGCACCACGGGAATGCGGTGGGCGCGGGCGGCGCGCACCTCCGGATTGCTCTCGTCCACGGCGCTGGAAACCACCACGGCATCGGCACCGTCGAGCTGCTCCGGGGCATGGCCGATGGCCACGCACGCGCCCAGCTCGCGCAGGCGCACGGTCACGGCGTTCTCCCGGAGATCGCTGCCCGAGATGGTATAACCCAGGTTCAGCAACACCTCGGCGATACCCCCCATGCCGGCACCGCCGATGCCGACGAAATGGATATGCCGCACCCGGCCCATGGTCCCGGGGCGCGCGTGCTGCCAGGGGTTGCTGCCCTGCGTGCGGGTCATCGGCTCACCTCCAGGCAGATCTCCGCCACGGTTTCGGCGGCTTCAGGTCGTGCGCGCCCGCGGGCCGCACGCGCCATGTCCGCCCGTTGCTGCGGATCCCCGGCCAGCCGCGCGAGGACCTCGGCCAGGCGCTCGGGTGTCAACTCGCCCTGGGGCAACAGCTCGGCGGCACCGGCCTGCACCAGGTAGCCGGCATTGGCGGTCTGGTGGTCATCCACCGCCTGCGGCAGCGGCACCAGCACTGCCGGCACGCCGGCCACGGCCAGCTCGCTCACGGTGAGCGCGCCGGCGCGACAGACCACCACGTCGGCCCAGGCGTAGGCAGCGGCCATGTCGCTGATGAATGCCACCACGTCCGCCGCCACGCCGGCCTGGCTGTAGCCCTCGCGCGCCAACTCCTCGGTACGTGCGCCACTCTGATGCCAGACCGTGAACGAGCGCTCCGGCGGCAACTGCGCCAGGGCCCGGGGGATCACTTCGTTCAGGGCGCGGGCACCCTGGCTGCCGCCGATGACCAGCAACCGCGGGCTGGCCGCAGCACCGTGGCGCTCTTCCGGCGGCGGGATTCGCAGGATGTCGCCGCGCACGGGATTGCCCGTGACCTGCGCCCGCTCCGCCGGGAACGTCCCCGGAAAACCGCAGAGAACGCGCCGGGCCAGCCGGGCGAGTACCCGGTTGGTCAGCCCCGGGCGCGCGTTCTGTTCATGGATCACCAGGGGTACGCGCTGCAGCCAGGCGGCCAGGGCCCCGGGGCCGGCCACGTAGCCGCCGAGCCCCAGGACGCAGCGCGGACGCTGGCGCCGCAGAACCGCGCGGGCCTGGAACACGGCCCGCAGGACCCGCGCGGGGGCCACCAGCCAGCCCAGCCAGCCCTTGCCCCGCAGGCCGCGCACGCGCAGCCACTCCAGGGCAATGCCGGCCTCGGGGACCACCCGGGCCTCCAGGCCGTCGCGCGTCCCCAGCCAGACCACCGGAACACCCCGCGCCCGCAAGGCGTCGGCCACGGCCAGTGCCGGGAACACGTGACCACCGGTCCCGCCCGCCATGATGAGCACCGGCCGTTCGAGTCCCGCGCTGTTCATGACGCCCTCCCCGGGGTCGCCTGGCGTTGCGCCAGGCGACGCTCCATATCCACGCGCAGCACCACCGCGAGGGCCAGGCCGGTACTCAGCAGGCTGCTGCCGCCGTAGCTCATCAGGGGCAGGGTCAGGCCCTTGGTGGGCAGCAGGCCCATGCTGACGCCAATGTTGATAAAGCTCTGCAACCCCAGCCAGAACGCCACCGCCAGGGATACGTAGCCACCGAAGGCGTGCCCCTGGCGCAGGGCCGCCAGCGCCACGCTGAAGATGCGCCAGACCAGCCAGCTGTAGAGCAGTACGGTCACAACAACGCCGATCAGACCCAGCTCCTCGGCGAGCACGGCGAAGACGAAGTCGGTGTGCGCCTCGGGCAGGTAGAACATCTTCTGGACACTGCCGCCCAGTCCGACGCCGAACCACTCGCCCCGGCCGATGGCGATCAGCGATTGCGTCAACTGAAAACCCGTATTGAACGGGTCGGCCCAGGGGTCGACGAAGGCGGTCAGCCGCGTGAGGCGATAGGGCGAAGTGACAATGAGTGCCCACACCGCACCACCGGCCACGACCACCAGCACGGCAAAGCGCCAGAGCGGCACACCGGCAAGGAACAGCAGCGCCACCCCGGTGGCGCCGAGCACCATGGCGGCGCCGAAATCGGGCTGCAGGAGCAACAGGACCGCGCTGGCGGCGAGGATCAACAGCGGGATCAGGAACCCCTGCATACTGTGCCGCACCCGGTCCCCGCGCCGTGTCAGGTAGGCCGCCAGGTAGAACAGAACGCCGAACTTCGCCAGCTCCGAAACCTGCAGGTGCAGCGGGCCCAGGGGAATCCAGCGGCGCGCGCCATTGACCTCGAGCCCCACGCCCGGGATCAGCACCAGCGCCAGGGACGCCAGGGCCAGTACCAGGAGCACGCTGCTGCCGTGATACCACCACTGAGTGGGCGCCCAGAGGACCAGTGCGCCGCCAGCAACGGTGGCGAGCAGGTACACGGAATGGCGCAACGCGTAATGGAACGGCGCGTCGAACTGCTCCGCGCCCAGGCTCGTGGACGCCGACGTCATGATCAACAGACCCAGTCCGGCAACCGCCAGCAGCACCACCAGGAGCTGCTGGTCCAGCGCCGCCGGGGACCGCGAGAACCCCGTGTTCACGGCGGGCTCGGTAGCTGGATTGGCCGCGCGTGCACTCATGGGTCCAGCCTCCCCATGGCTCGGGCGAACGCCTCACCGCGTTGCGCGTAGTCGCGGAACTGATCGAAACTGGCGCAGGCCGGGGCCAGCAACACGGTATCCCCGGGCTCGGCCCGGGCAGCCGCTTCGGCAACCGCCTGCTCCATGTCACGGGCCCGGATTACGGGCGCGCTGTCCTCCAGCACGCGTTGCAGCAGCGGGGCATCCTCGCCCATGAGCACCACGGCGCGCGCCTTGCCCGCCAGCGCCGGCGCCAGCGGAGTCATATCGCCCCCCTTGGCCTGACCGCCGGCCACCAGAACCAGCGGGCCTTCCAGGCCTTCGATGGCGGCAAGCGCGGCACCCACGTTGGTGGCCTTGGAATCATCGATCCAGCGCACCCCGTTGCGGTCGCCCAGCCACTGCATGCGGTGCGGCAGACCGGGATACCGGCGCAGCACGCCCAGGCAGTCCGCGGAGGGCAGGCCCACGGCCTCCGCCAGGGCCAGGGCGGCCAGGGCGTTGGCGCGGTTATGGCGCCCCTGGAGGGCGAGCTCGGCCACCGGCAACAGGGGCGCGTCGTCGCGCGCCAGCCAGTCCGCCCCGTGGTGGCGGACCACCCCGTAGTCCCCGGGCTGCGGCACGTCCAGGCCGAAGGAGCGCACCAGGCGACCGGGGCGCGCCATGGCGGCGACCCGCGGGTCGTCACGGTTGACGATCATGATGCCGTCGCCGTGGAAAATGCGGGACTTGATCGCCGCATAGGCATCCACGGTGGCGTGCCGATCCAGGTGGTCGGCGCTGATATTGAGCACCGTAGCGGCGGCCGGGCGCAGCGAATCCGTGGTCTCCAGCTGGAAGCTGGACAGCTCCAGCACGTAGAGGTCCGGGGCCGCGTCCTCGAGCAGCGCCAGCGCCGGCGTGCCCAGGTTGGCCCCGGCGCGCACACGCAGGCCCGCGG
>JAWOFB010000236.1:0-3031 GCA_046482445.1 Ectothiorhodospiraceae bacterium
CCGACGAAGCGTCCGCCCGGGCGCAAGGCCCGGGTAACACCGGCAACCACGGCTTCGGCATCGGTCATCCAGTGCAGTGCCGCGTTGGAAAACACGCCGTCGAACGCGGCGTCGAAGTCCAGGCCCTCGCCGTCGGCGACCCGCGCGTCCAGCCCGGCATCCCGGGCGGCGGCCACCATACTGCTACTGGCGTCGACGCCGAGGACATCCGCGCCGCGCTCTTCCAGCCGTTTCGTCAGCGCGCCATCACCACAGCCCAGATCGAGGATGCGCTCCCCGGGCACTGGATCCAGCCAGTCCACCACCGGCTCGCCCAGCTCCGAGACGAAGCGGGCATTGGCGGCGTACTGCGCCGGCGACCATTGGTCCGCCTTATCCCCTGCCACAGTCACCTCCTTACTCTCCTTTCAGGAAATGGTGTCAGGTTCGGGCCAGCCAGACCACCGAGCGGACCGGGTCGTCGCGGTCAAGGGGGAACACCGTGTAAACCGTTTCCAGGAACACGATATGCCGCCCATGGCGGGCCTTCTCACCGCAGTTCCACGGCGGTCGGAGTTCGGGTGCCTGTCCGGGCTTCGTGCCCTTGGACCAGCCCCCTCCCTACCCAGCGGCACCAGAAATCACCAGGGAACTAACCGTGTTGCGCCCGGCCTCCTTGCTCCGGTACATGGCATCGTCCGCCGCTCGGTAGAGTTGCTCCAGGTTCGTCCCGTGATCGGGGTAGGTCGCCACGCCGACACTGACGGTCAGGGCGATCGAGGCACCGTCTCCGGTGTCGAACGGGGTTGCCTCGGCCGCCTGGCGCAAGCGTTCGCCGGCCTCGATGGCGTCGTTCAAGGGCATTTCGGGCATGGCCACGATAATCTCTTCACCCCCGTAGCGCGCGATGGAATCGGTGGTGCGCAGCTCGCGCCGCAGGAGATCGCTGACCTGACGGAGCACCGTATCCCCCACCGGATGGCCATATTGATCATTAATGTGCTTGAAGTAATCGATATCCAGCCAGATCAGGGAAAGCGGGCGGTCGTAGCGCGTCGCGCGGGCCAGTTCGTCACGCAGATACCGGTCCATGGTGCGTCGGTTGTAGAGTCCCGTGAGCTGGTCGTGGGATGCCAGGTGCTGGAGCTCCTCCTCCATCTGCTTGCGATCCGTGATCTCCAGCACAATGCCTTCCAGGAAGCGCTCGTCACCGAGGGTGACCGGCGAGCCGCGCTCCAGCACCCACACGAGACTGCCGTCACGCCGGCGAATCCGGTACTCCAGGGCAAACGGCGCATCCGCGTCGATGGCCCCGCGGGATTCCTCCACGACCGAATCGTCAACCACCAGGTCCCGATACGATGTACTCTCCGGATCCAGCAGATGCGCGGCGGGGTAACCGGTGAGATCCTCGCAGCCCTCGGAGACGAAAATCATTGTGCGTGCGCTGTCATCGCGGCAGCGATACGCCATCCCGGGCAGATTCGCCATAAGGGCCGAGAGTTCGCGCTCGCGTTCCTGCAGCGCCCGGCGAGCGGCTGTCAGCCGGGTGACGTCCACCGCGAAGGCGACTGCGCCGATGACCTCTCCCTGCGCGTCCTCGAGCTGCCGGGAATACCATTCCAGATCGCGCTGTTCGCCATTCTTGGTCCGGATGGTCGTCTCCAGGCGAGCAGCGGGAACACCGTCGTGGAGGATGGCCGCCGCCTTCCCGGCGACCCATTCGCGGTAGTCCGCGTCCGGATAGAGCCACTCCCAGATTTGCGCCTGCCCGAGGACCTCCTCACGCGCGTAGCCGCTGATCTGCTCGGCACCCTCGTTCCAGAGGGTGATCTCAGCGTCGGCATTGATGGAGTTGATCCAGACCTGAGGGGTTTCGATGATCCGTTGCTGGAAACGGTTGAGCGATTCGATATCCGCCCGCTGCTGACGCTCCGCCTCGCTGTGCTTGGCGTCCACACGGGCGTGGTACCAGAGCAAGCCAAAGAGAATCAGCGCCGTAAAGACGATGAAGGCCCAGCCCTTCACCGTCTGGGCCGCTGCGAGCGTTTGGGGGTCATCAAAGAAGTGGGCGACGATCCGGTCCGAGAGCAGCACCCAGAACAGGCCGAACAGGAAATACCCGAGCGCATACCGCACTGCCCGGCGCCAGGATGCCCGGTCCGGCCGCTGCTCGCCCATGATTCCCCCTGTTCGCGGACCCGCCACCGACGCAAGTTCGGCAAGCTTACGGGCCCTGCACGGCCTCGGGCAAGTAAACGGCAGACCGGTCCATGGTCGACGGGCAACCGGCAGGGAGCCGCGCGCGTCCGGACTACAGCCTCAGCCCTTCGTCCCCGCCTCACGGGCGAAGCGGGCATACTGGAACTGCTGCCAAGTGCCGCCGGGAGTCTGATGCTCTTCGACGGCGTCGTCGACCAGGGTGAAGGCCGGGCTGAGTTCCTTCTGCAAAGCGGCAGCATCGTAACGGCACACATCGAGCCCGCTGCACTGGTGCGGCCCCTCCGGACCGAAGGTCGCCATAATCAAGGTGCCACCGGCGGCAACATGGTCGAGCACCCGGCGAACGTAGGCCACGCGATCGTCGGAGTCCACGAGGAAGTGGAAAACTGCGCGGTCGTGCCACACGGCGTAGTCCTTGCGCGGCAGGGTCATTTGAGTGATATCGCCCACCTGCCAGTCCACCTCCGTTGCCCTGGCCCCGAGGCGATCTCTGGCTACACGCAGACCCTCCTCCGCCACATCCGCCACAGTGATATTGCGATAGCCTTCGGCAAGCAGGTCGTCGACCAGAGTGGACGCACCACCCCCGACGTCGATGATCGGCGCAGCCGGGTCCGGTGCCGACTCGCGAATCAACCGCAGGGATGTCTCCAGGTGGGAGCGATACCAGCTCACATGCTCGGCGGACTTGGTCTGGTAGACGGTATTCCAGTGGTTGGACTGCGTCATGGCGTGCCTCACTAAAACGTGCCAGGCAGCTCAACCCATCGCGTCGCCGAGGCTGATGCGAGTCAGTGCCGGCACTCAATATTCAATTACTCAATTGAAT
>JAWOFB010000242.1:0-3950 GCA_046482445.1 Ectothiorhodospiraceae bacterium
CTGACCTGCGAGGGGCTCTCGGAGCTGGTTCGTGGGCGCGAGGCGACCTTTCTCACCGCGTTGGAGGCGCGCCATGCGCGCCCCATTCGCGTCCTCGATCCGCGCGAGACCGAGCTGGTGGACGATTCTAGTGCCGGATACCGCGCCAGCTTGCTTTACATAGAGGCGGCGTTGCGGCGTTCGCCGGCTACCGGAGAGGGGATCCACGTTGGCCATCGCGCTGCGCTGGATGCGTTGCCCTATCAGCTCGACCCGGCCCGCCAGGCGCTCGCCCAGCCTCGCCCGCGTATCCTGATTGCCGATGCCGTGGGCCTGGGCAAGACGCTGGAGGCAGGCATCCTCGTCTCCGAGCTGATCGCGCGGGGACGTGGCAAGCGCATCCTCGTGCTTGCGGTCAAATCCATGCTCTCGCAGTTCCAGCAGGAGTTTTGGAACCGCTTCACCATCCCTTTGGTGAGGCTGGATTCGGTGGGTCTGCAGCGCGTGCGTTCGCGCATCCCTACCAACCACAACCCGTTCCATTATTTCGACCGCTCAATCATCTCCATCGATACCCTCAAACAGGATATCGAGTACCGCCACTACCTCGAGCAGGCTCGCTGGGACATCATCATCATCGACGAGGCGCATAACGTCGCCGACCGCAGCAAGCGTTCGCAGCGCACCCGCGTGGCGCAGTTGCTGGCCACGCGTTCCGACGCCCTGATCATGCTCTCGGCCACGCCGCACGACGGTCGTGCGGAGAGCTTCGCCAGCCTGATGAACATGCTGGACCCCACGGCCATCTCCAACCCGTCGGACTACGCCCACGAGGACTTCCGCGACAAGGGGCTGGTGATCCGCCGCTTTAAGAAGGACGTGCAGGCCGATCTGGCGAGCCACCTTCCGGAGCGCGAAATCGCCATCGAGCGAGCCGCTGCGAGCGGCCCGGAAGAGGCCGCCTACGCCCAACTGGAAAACGTCCGGTTTCGTACCCTGGACAGTCGCGGTGGGCGCGGTGCCCAGCTTTTCCGCACCACGCTCAAGAAGGCCCTGTATTCCAGCCCCGCCGCCTGCCGGGCCACGATCGAGACTCGGCTGCGCAACCTGCAAAAGCGCGAGGCGACCTCGGAGCGCGAGGCAGACATCGATGTCCTTAATGGGCTGCGCCTGGCAGTGGAAGCGATTGGCCCGGCCGAGTTCAGCAAGTACCAGCAACTGCTCCGTCTGCTGGGCAAGGGGCAGGGCAGCCTCGGCTGGTCGCCGCGGGATGCAAGCGATCGCCTGGTCATCTTCACCGAGAGCATCCGCACGCTCGAATTCCTCGCGGAGCACCTGCCGGACGATCTCAAGCTCAAGAAGGACCAGCTACGCGTCCTGCGCGGTGACATGCGCGATCGTGACCAAATGGACGTGGTTGAGGCCTTCGGTTCGGAAAAGGACAAGGTGCGCGTGCTGGTGGCCTCGGACGTCGCTGCCGAAGGCATCAATCTGCACTACCGATCGCATCGGCTGATCCATTTCGATGTGCCCTGGTCGCTGATGACCTTTCAGCAGCGTAACGGCCGCATCGACCGCTACGGCCAGACGCAGCAGCCGCAGATCCGCTATCTGGTCACCGAGAGCGACAACCCGCGCATTCGAGATGAACAGCGAGTACTGGAAGTCTTGGTCGACAAGGACGAACAAGCGCGGCGGAACATCGGTGACCCCTCCGAGTTCATGGCCGATCGAACGGTGGAGGAACAAGAAGCCACCGTGGCCGAGTTCATCGAAACTCACGACGAGGGCACCGGGCCGGGTGAACTCGCGGCATTGTTCGGGGACTTCCTCGACACGCAACAGGACCAGAGCAGCAGTGTGCTGGATGCCTTCGTGGCCGAACCACCGACCCCGGAACAGGCCCCCGCGTGTGATCCGTTTTCACTGTTTGGCAGCAATTTCGAGTTCGCCGCTGCCGCCACCCGCTGGTTGCACGAAACCGGCGTGCCCCTGCAGTCCGAGGTTGACTCCGAGGAGCGCCGACTGGCCCTGACTGCGCCCCCGGATCTTGGTATCCGCCTGGCGCAGCTCCCGCAGGAGGCTCGGCCCGAGCACGACCACTTCATCCTCACTCCCGACCGCGACCAAGTGAACGAGTCCCTGCGCCGCCGCGACGAGGACAGCCCCTGGGCCGAGCGCCAGTACCTCTGGCCACTGCATCCGGTGGTCGAATGGCTAGTGGACCGCGCCCAAGGCGCCTTCGGGCGCCACACGGCACCGCTGCTGCGCCTGCCATCACGCCTGGCGGAGAACGAAAGCGCGTTCCTCCTGCAGGGCGGCTACCCCAACCGCCGTGGCTATCCGCTGGTGCAGGACTGGCTGGGCTTCGTGCTGCGCGACGGCGAGATCGTCGAGGAGCTGGACCTCGAGGCCCTGGTGAAGCGTCTCGACCTGCGCCCGGGGAAGGTGCCCAACCCCGGCGAATCCGGTGACACCGAGCCACTGCGCGCCCAGCTCCCCGCCGTGGTGGAGCGCGCCGGTGCGCTGCTGGACTCCCGCCGCCGTGACGAAGAGGCTCGGCTGGACGCGCGCCTGAATGAGCAGATGAAGGCGATGGACGACCTGGAGGCTCGCCACAAGCGGCAACTGGAACTGGATCTGGAAACCAGTGGCCAGGCCGACACCGTCAAACAGCGCCGGCGTGAACACCGTATGGAACACATTGAGCGGATCTTCCGGGATTACCAAAGCTGGTTGGAAGACACGCAGATGGTCGAGCACACGCCCTACATTCAGGTGATCGCGGCCTTCACTGGACGGCGCGCCTGATGTTGGGACTGAGCCAGAGGCGGACGACGGGGCTGTCCCCGTCACATCCCAACCACGCCACACAAGACACGAGCGCGCCATGAGCTGGGCCGGCATCAGTAACGAAAACGAGTTCTACTCCGAGCACTACCTGAGCGAGGTCTTCCAGGGCGACATCAAGGAGTTCATCGACCGCTGGAACGCCGCCGAGCAAGCCGCGGGCGAGGCACTGGACCCCGTGCCCGAGGACCGGCTGGCTCCGTGGAGCCGCCTCAAAGGGATCGGCCACGAATACCTGCGCGCGCAATCCGCGCTGGAACGCCAGCGCGACGCGCAGCGCCGTGTGCAGGCCCAGCGCGAACAGGTCCGCGAGCTACTCACCGTGTTCGGTTATGACTACCAGGCCCGCCGCCTGCCGGCCGGCGAGGACGTGGAGATCCCCGTGCTCGCCGAATACACCGGTGCCGATGGCCACCCCCTGCTGTGGGTCGTGCAGGCCGTACCGCTGGATGACCCCGAGACCGACCCGCTGGAAGTGCCCTTGCACCCCGAGCAGTACCGCTCGCTTTCCGCCGTGCCGGTGCCAAAGGCGCTGCACGCGCAGAATGGAAACGGTGGGGACGGCCCCAATGCGGGCGGGCAGGGCGCAGAGCCCGGCCTGATCAACTGGCAGACCGCGATCTCGCGGCACGTCTTGTCGCAGCCACACCCGCCGCGTTGGGTCATCCTCGCCAGCCCCCGCCAATGGCTGCTGATCGACCGCACGAAATACGCCCAGGGCCGCCTGCTGCGCTTCGACTGGGTCGAGCTGTTCTCCCGCCGCGAGACCGATAGCCTCAAGGCTGCCACCGTGCTGCTGCACCGCGAATCCCTAACCGACGCCGACGGCCAGTCCCTGCTGGACCAGCTCGAGGATAACGCCCACAAGCACGCCTACGGCGTGTCCGAGGACCTCAAGTACGCCCTGCGTGAGGCCATTGAACTCCTCGGCAACGAGGCCGCCGCGCAGCTCGTCGCCCAGGCCCGCGAGCGCAAGGAGGGCGTGTTCTCCGGCCAGCTTGATCCCGAGCAGCTCTCGCTGGAATGCCTGCGCTACATGTACCGCCTGCTGTTCCTGTTCTACATCGAGGCGCGCCCCGAGCTCGGCTACGCCCCCATGAATGCCGCCACCTACGTACACG
>JAWOFB010000278.1:0-2620 GCA_046482445.1 Ectothiorhodospiraceae bacterium
TGGGCGCGTTTGCGGATCCATGGGAGGTGCGTCCCCCCAGTCTCGACGACCTACGGGTCGTCTTCGGCGAGGTCGCCACGTTGCACCTGCCCTGAAGCCCCCTGCACGTCGCGTTACGCTACGCTAACCCGCCCCACAGAACTGCGCCACCCCTGACGATGAAAAGCCGCAAACCATGGATCGGGTTAGCCCAAAGGGCGTAACCCGACGGGTCTCGTTGGGCCGAGCATCTTCACGCGACCGGTGCCAGGCCATGGCAGCGTCTCAGTCACAGGCTCCAACGGAGCCGTTCGCGCAAATGCGACCGTCGGTCCAGATGGCGCGGTCCAGCACCGCGCCGTCAAGGCGGGCCTCGGTGAGGTCGGCGGCGAGCACGCTTACATAGCTGAGGTCCGCGCCTTCCAGATTGGCGCGGGCCAGGACCGCTTCCTGCAGTGTGGCGCCCGTCAGGACCGCTCCGCGCAGGTCGGCGTCGTCGAGGCGTGTCCGGCGCAGGTCGGCATAGCTCAGGTCGGCGTCGCTCAGCCGGGCGCCGTCCAGACGGGTTTCGAGGAAGTCCGTGTTGCGAAGGTTGGCCCGGCTCAGGTCCACCCCGCGCAGGTCGAGGCCGACCATGCGACAGTAACTCCAGTTCACCTCGGGTGCCGCCGGCAGGTGGCAGTCGGGCAGGGTGCCTGGCTCGACTCCGTCCCTGGACCAAACCAGCAGGATCACGGCGATGAGAACTGCGGCGCCCGCCCCTACCCAGGGGATCGGGCCGCGCATGGCCGCATCCAGCGACTCCCGCGGACGCGCGAGCCACTCGGCCCGCTGCCGCCGATGCCGGAGCATCGTCTCTGGCTCGGGTTGGCGCCGTTCCCCAACCCGCATGTCCCGCACCTCCGGTGGCACGGGACCGCTTCCGCGCCGCTCGCGCAGGCGCTCATCCTCGCGGAGCCGTGCCTGCAGCAGTCGCTCGCGGGCCTCCGGCGTATCGCCATGATGCAGCTCCTCAGGGATCAGCCTGGGGAATGCGCGGACGGGCTGCCAATTCTCGCCATCCAGGCTGATGTCGTCGTCGAGGGTCAGCCGGCCCAGCAGCAGGAATCGGGAGATGAGGCCGCTGGGGTGTGGACCCTGCACCGCGCCATCCATTCGCGTAAACCACAACTCGTGTTCTCTGTCTTTATCCATGGTCTCGTGTGCCGCCGGGTTCAACGGGAAGTCCAGATGACAGTGTAGACGTTCAGCGTCTTCGCTCCGGGGTCAAAAAGCGAGCAGATGCGCGGGCGCCGCCGTGTCGCCGAGGACGGCTCCGCCAGCATACTCAAGCCCTGCGGGCCCAGCGATCGGTTTCCCGGCGGATTGCGGGCGCATGCTCCCGCTGCGTCCGACGCCGCGATCCGTCCGGAACCGGTAGCAGGCGCCCGCACACCGCGAGGGCTGCCCCTCGTGGCGGACGCGTGGCGCTCGGGATCTGGGTCGTAGGGCGCCCCAGGAATACCGGGGGGTTGCTATGCGAGCAGAGCGTAGAGCATCAGGCCGACGAGGATCAGGCCCAGGGCGTTCACGACCACACCGTAGGTGCGGCCTGCAGTCAGCAGGCCGGGCTTGGCCGGCTCGGTCTCCAGCTCCTTCAGTTTGCCCTCGCGCTGGAGTCTCTCGTACTCATCCGCGCGTTCTGTGCGTAACTCCTCCTCGGTCACGTAGCCCGTGAACATGACCGTGTCCATCGGGAATTTCTCCGCGCGCAGATTGTTGTGGAACAGGTGAATAGTGAAGATGAAGCCCACCGCGAGCACCGCCTCGAGGCCGTGAATCACCGCCGCGAGATTCAGGGTCCAGCCGGGCAGGAAGCGGGTGAAGAATTCGGGGAACCAGAGGATCAGGCCCGAACCGCCGATGATGGCCATGCCCCAGAACACGGCCCAGTAGTCGAACTTCTCCCAGTAGGTGTAGCGCTCGAAGCGGGGGGGCTCGCCCTTGCCGAGGAAATAGCGGATGTTCTGATATACATCACGGACGTCGCGGGGTTGTGGAACCATGGAGTAGGGACCCCAGAGCATGCCCAGGTCCCGGTCCACGATGATACGCCGGAACACCCGGCCCAGGTGCCAGATGAAGAGGACGATCATCACCAGCGCGAAGAAGCGATGCAGGAAACCCGTGGCCTCGAATCCCCCCATGCTGTGCGCGACCCAGCGGGCCCAGGGCTCCTGACTGTAGAGCAGGGGCAGCCCCGTGATCGCGAGGCCGATGAAGCTGATGCCCAGTCCGATGTGTCCGATGCGCTCGGCCTTGCCGAAGCGGCGGTACAGTCGTTGCCGCCCCTTCCCGGGCGCGGCCGATTCCGCCGTGGACGCCGGATCAGCGGATGGAGAAGCGGTGTCGGTAATTTCCTGCATCGTGTAACTCTCCTTCCTAGTCCAGCTTGCTGTCGTCGTTTGATCCGGACCGGCGCCCAAAACGCGAGGCGAAGGCATTCCGCCAACCGCGCCAGGCCCATAACAGGGTGTGCAGACCGAACACTCCGAAGACGCCGAACAGGAGTCCGTGCATGAACACGGTCGACCAATAGAGGAGGGGCTCGCCCTCGCGGTCCCGGTGGTCCGCGTGCGGGTTGTAACGCACGTAGTTCTCG